>JAFGDF010000320.1 GCA_016932235.1 Deltaproteobacteria bacterium
CGACGACTGAGACGTATAAGTAATACGCCGCAAGGAGGAGCGATCACAGGCAACGCAGCAGATGGCGCCTTGATGGTGGATCAGGGAGTAAGCGAAAAAATCAGGAATAATTCAAGGGGCAGAATTTTACGCATCTTAACCTTCTTCCCTGCTCACTTATTCCCCTTTTTTACTTGACAACTCCCCATCATTTTTATGTAATTTCAAAAAGGGAACGAAAGAATATTCCATTTTTTCAAGGTTCGAAGATGGATCATTGACGCCCGGTTTTTCGGCGAACTCGTTCATGGCAAGTTTGACGTATAATGCCTCACGCAATTATTCGGATTTATTCTGTTTTTTGATATTAGCAATCCCATTTATCAATCAAGGAGGAACTATGAGACCGGCAAAGATGTCACAATTTAGCATACTTCTCGGCTCTGTTATTTTTCTTTTAATTTTTTCATCCCCCACTTTCGGACAATCCGGCCCCGTTTCCGATGAATCGCTTAAAAGCCCACTGGCAGAGGAGTTTAATAATAATACCCTTAAAAAACTCCAGAATATGTCCCCACAAGAGGTGGAAAAGCTTGACAAGATGCTGGCCGAGGCACTGACACTCTTCTATGACAGGGAATATGCGAGAGCCCTTCCAGTCTTCAGGGAAATTTCCGAAAAAATCGAGAACATGGATGTCATGTTCTGGTACGCTTCCTGCGCGGCCAAGGCGGGAGAGAGTGATCTTGCCATTAAAAAATACAATCAGATGCTGGAAATAGCTCCCGACCTTCATAGAGTAAGGCTTGAGCTTGCAACGGTATATTTCGGTCTTGGAAGATATGAGGACGCGAGAAGTGAGCTGAATACGGTTCTGGATGCCAAACCGCCTGATGCCGTCAAAGAGAATATCAATAAACTCCTTTCGGCTATTGATACCAAAACAAAGAAGCTGTTTACCAACTTCAGGTTCTCTGTGGGGATTCAGAGAGACTCCAACGTGAATTCAGCGCCGGATGAACTGACATTATATCTCCCGCCGGGCGGAGGAATAGGCGGAGGCGGTGGAACCCTCACCCTTAATGATCCGAGACAGAGACGACTAATAGACTGGGTAGTGGTTGACAGTCTTTCCGGGAATATTCTTTATGATCTGGGCCAAAGCAAAGGATGGATGTGGAACAGCACCGGGCTGTTATATCAATCCCATGCGCAGAAATATCATGAATTCGGCTCATCCTTTTCACGTGTTACCACCGGACCATGGTTTGTGAAATCAAACAGCATCTTCAAGGTTCCGATAGGATACGCGAAAAATCGCCATGAATATGACAGTCTTTATGACACATTCGATATAAGTCCTTCCTATGAGTATTTTTTCAGGAGGAATATCAGTCTGAAAGGAAAAGTAACCTATTCAAAAGACAGCTATATACCAAATTACAGATGGGAGGAGGATAACATAAACCGCATAATCGAAATAAATCCTAATATATATTTCAATAACAGGCGGGATATCCTCTCTTTCTTCATCACCGACGAAAACCTGAATGCCGATGCCCCCAGATATTCCTATGATGAGCTAAGCTTCGCCGTATCCTATTTCAAACCGCTGAAATGGGATATGGAGGTCTATGGAAGGTTTAAATACTCTGAAAGAGAATATGAGGACAAGGTATTTTTATGGCCATATAACAGGGAAGACAAGAAGTATAATTTTTATGCTGTCCTCAGTAAAAATTTCGGTGAGAGATATTTCGCTTCAATAAACTACAACTTTCTTAAGACCGATTCCAACACAGATCTTTACAGTTTTAAAAAACATCTTTTTGGATTCAACCTTGGCGTCAAGTTCTGATAAAACCATCGAAGGCGGAGTGGATAGGCCATTAATTAAGGGATTCAACGGACGGATCCGGACTTTTTAAACAGCAGGAGAGATATTTTATGAATAAAGGGAATATTTATATTTTCACCGCTCTCCTTCTGTTTCTTTATCTCTGTGTCCCGGCTGTCGATTCCATAGGTCAGGACGATGTCTCACCTCTTGAATTTTTAAAAGAACAGGAATTAAGAAATAAGGATAATAAGGGCGAGATATACCTGGGCAAAGTTATGACGATTCTCTATCCGGCATATTCCATCAACGCCGGTAAAGAATACTACCCCCTTTTGCTTGAGCTCACTGATGTTATCAAAAGCCCTTTGAGGAAAAACTACCGGATAGTCATCAAGGGATACACCGACAACACGGGAAAGGCACGGGAAAATTTGGAAATTTCCGTAAAACGGGCGGAAACCCTTAAACAACTCTTTATTGAAAAATATTACATTGAGGCGGACAGGATCACTACCGAAGGTCATGGTGAGGCGGATCCCGTGGCATCAAATAAAACAGCCGAGGAAAGGAACCTGAACAGGAGAGTGGAAATTCATATCCACGGTGATGTCTCCGAGGCTGTCAAGTTTATTGAAAGATAGGAGGAACAAAATGAAAAAAATCTGTTTGCTTTTCATTTCTTTATTTTTCGTATTGCTCCTGAATTCAGCTTTTCAGGCAAGCACTCTCTATGCGCAACCTGCCAGAGGAGCGGCAGTCCCTGTTGAATCACTGCCTGAAGAATTACAGGGTGTCAGTATCAAGGATTATTTCATTCCTTCTTCGTTTAAGGAGGTCGGGATAATTCACTCCCTTAATAACAGCGTGGTTGTCATACACAGGGCGACAAATGAGGCGTACTTCGGCAGGCAGGGTGATGTGATCTATGAAAACGACTTAATAAATTCCCTGACCGACTCAAGATGCAGAATAAAATTCTATGATGAAGACGTGATTAGTCTCGCCGCAGACACATCCTTCAGCGTGGATGAGTATTCAGACAACAGGGAAACCGGCCAAAAGAGATCTCTTTTCAGCATAACAAAAGGAAAGGCCATGTTCTATGCCATGCGGCTGTTTAAATACAAGGAATCCAGATTCGACGTAAAGACCCCTACTGCTGTTGCGGGTGTGAGGGGAACCAAATTCGGAATCCATGTATATGAGAAGTTCAATATTGCCGCCGGTACGGGAATCAGGGTAGCGGACGCGGGTAACGGTATTGATCCATCATATCTTGCCCAGGCTTCAGGTTCAGGGTCCGAAATAGTAACGGTTGTCACTACCGGAGACGGGCTCGTGGTCGCCAATGGGATTTCAGTTAATCCCGGCGAGGTCTATACCACTGAAACCAACGAGGTGGTTTTTGACCCCACGGTAATCACTGAGATTGAAACCGAAACCGAAGTGCAGGTTGAAACCGGAGACATAACCGTGGAAGGAGAGGGCGAAACAACAGAAGGAGGCGCGGCAGCGGCAGGGGAAGAGGAGGTAGTTGTCGGAGCGGAAGAATTTACCCCGGAGGCCATGGCTCAAATAACTGAAATAACTTCCGACACGACTACCCAGGAAACAGGAGCATCCACGGAGGGAACGACTCAGCCGGCCGGATATACCAGTCTGACCGCTCCCCTGGAAGGTTACTTTACGGCACTGCTAACGCACTATTCAACGCCTACCACATATGATGTTTACCTGCCATATGACCGGCTGGTAACCAGATCGGAATCAGGGGAAGCTTATCTGTACGGTTATAGTGTCAGTCGCCAGTCTGATATGATATCCCTCTTTAATGAAGACGGGCAGACATATGGCTATGCATACCTGGATGGGGTATACTATGAAGCACCTGTCTCCGACTTTTCCACAAGCATGGTAATTGCGGGACAGGTGGCCGGTTCCTATCAATGGGGGTACTCGGACTGGTCGTCCGGGAAATTCCCCGATCCCACCATCGGCCCCTATGCCTTTGACAACAGGATCTGGTTCATCGAGGGTTATCATACCCCCATACAGGAGAACTGGCCTTCAGGGCCTTATCAATATGGCTTTAATGCCAGCGGGACCTACTGGTCCCAGACAGGCGGACTGCAGCTCTCAGGATCGGGAAGCAGTAATGTCTATTTCATGAGTTCCGCGGGATACGGGACCATATCTGATTTCGAACTTTCAGCGGAAACCGGAGACGGCAATTACGGGGCCAGGATCACACAGCCAGGACCCGTGGGATTTTCTGACGGTCAATTCAAATTTGATCATTCCAGCGGCGGAGCATGGGAGTTAAAAAAGGGCCCCCTGAGCAACTATGAATATCAACCGGGGGCAACCGGACGCGTGAGCGGATCGTTCTTCGGGGATAATGCCGATATAGGTTTTGCCTGGGGAGTCTATTGCCCGGTTTACGCTATAGGCGCGGGCGGAATAGGTCACGGGCCGGGTTCTGTTAGTTCCGATATCTCAGCGGGTAAGGTCGCCGAACCAATAAGCGGAATCTCGACAGCGATAGTGTGTGATTACGGTTTTGCCCATTTCGCGAGGGACGCGAGTAATAACATCATTAAAGGTCCCATATATGAAGGCGGACCTAACGTGCTCCCCGAAACAGGGGCATGTACCCATGTGGCCTATGAATCCCAACATTATGATGAAGTGCCTGATGAAAACCTTAAAATGGTGGTTCAGGAAATATCCGATACCAGTATGGACATGAATGTCACCTATTTTGACTGGGGATCAGGCACAAATTACGCGGGTAATGTCACGCCTCCTCATACTTTTAAATGGTACCCTGTAGGTTCATTCAATGATGAATACGGCAAGGAATACATGTCATGGGGCTACTGGAAAGATACCGCGACGATTGATACCGGCCTTATAGGTTCCGACGGCACAAATAATTTTTATGCCGCCCTGGGCCGGGTTTATGAAGTTGAGGGATACAGGACCCATCCCGACTATATCAAACATCTCCAGAATAACAACATGTCCGCCACCTATTCGAATTCTGAAGGTGTGGGCGGCGTGTATGTTAGTTCAGATAGCGTCGGCATACCCCCCACAGATCTTTCAGGTGGAGTCTCCTTTGATGTCAATTTCGGCACAATGGAGGTTGCCAACTTCTATCTTTATGCTTCGGGTCAAAATAGTTTCAGTACTGTAAACGTTGTAATGGATAACGGATACGGAACCATCGACAGTACTGGTGAATTTGACCTTATGAACCAAAATTTCTCCTCTATTCTCTTGAACGGTTCTCCGGCTGACGGAGGAGGCGCGGGGGGAGTCTTTACAGGCCCCAAGGCCAATGGAGCAGCCGGCGGATGGGAAGTAATAAGGGGTCAACCGGGGCAGGAAGAATGGGCCACAGGCGGATTCGTCACACAACGAGGAGAGCTGTCCCAACCATAGCAACATCAACAAATAATTACCTGAATAAAGAAGCCCCGTCATTTTGCCGGGGCTTCTTTTACTTTTTTCCTTTCCCTAATATCCTGCATCCTTCTCATGACATCCCTTTCCAGTCCCCTGCCGGAAGGCCTGTAAAATACCTGACCCCTGATCTTTTCCGGAAGATACTCCTGGTCGATCCATGCGTCCGGATAGTTGTGCGGGTAGAGATAACCGCGGCTGTAACCCAGCCTTTTCATGAGGGTTGTCGGAGCGTTCCTGATATGAAGCGGGACAGGGAGCGCTCCGGATTCCTCTATCGTCTTTTTAACCGCCTTTTCGGCCAGGTATAAAGAGTTGCTCTTGGGCGCTGAAGCGAGATATACCGCTGCCTCCAGTAACGCCAGTTCCGCCTCAGGCGGCCCCACACGTTCCCATGCGTCAAAAGCGCAGAGGGCGATCTTTAATGCCTCCGGATCCGCGAGACCGATATCTTCCGAGGCAAACCTGATCATCCTCCTGCAGATAAAAAGGGGATCTTCTCCGGCCATGAGCATCCGGTATAACCAGTACACTGAGGCCTGCTCATCACTTCCTCTTAAACTCTTATGGAACGCTGAAATGAGATTATAATGTTCCTCCCCGTCCTTGTCATATATCAGAGCCTTCCTGTTTATTGCCTTTTCAACCGTTTCGAGATCCAGGATATTGGTCTTCGTCTTATCTTCCAGAAGATAATATGCGGCGATTTCCAGATTATTAAGCGCGGTCCTCGCATCACCAGAGGAAATGCCGGCCACATAATCCAGGGCCTCCGGACGTATCTCTATGCCCAGATTTCCTAACCCGTTCTCAGTATCCTTCAGTGCCCTTATCAGGATTGTCTTCAGATCCTCTTCTTCGAGAGGATTCAGCAGAATGACCCTTGCCCTTGAAAGGAGAGGAGGGATAACTTCAAATGAGGGGTTCTGGGTTGTCGCCCCCACAAGTATAATGAGCCCGTTTTCCACATATGGAAGGAAAGCGTCCTGCTGAGCCTTGTTAAATCTGTGAATCTCATCAACAAACAGGACCGTGGGCCTACCCGAAATTTGCCTGGTCCTCTCCGCTTCGTTTATTATTGCCCTCAGTTCCTTGACTCCTGACGTAACCGCTGAAAAAGAACGAAAAGGATTATTACCGTATTTAGCGATGATCCTCGCCAGGGTCGTCTTACCTGACCCAGGAGGCCCCCAGAAGATTACGGAAAATATGCGGCCTGACAGGATAGCTCTTCTCAGTGCCGAGTCCCTGCCTAATATCTGGCCCTGTCCCAGAATATCTTCAAGGTTATCAGGCCGCATCCTTTCTGCCAGCGGCACTTGAATGGAACCATTCCCCTTTTTCACGGTTATTTACCTCTGAAAAATCAGGATATAAAGTGTCCGGCAGCCTTATATGATCAGATTCAAGACATCCTTTACCGTTCTGTTCACATCCACTGGCTTAGCTATTGTCAGATCTGCTGCAGGATGATCGATAATCCCAGGCTGAACACCTTCTTTATGGGCATTTGTAATCACTATCCGAATCTCAGAATTAATCCTGCGGCACCTTTCGACAAAACTTGCGGTATTCATCTCAAGTATTGCGCTGTCCGCTAAAACCAGAGCGGCTCTCCTCTTCTTCAACTTCCCCAGACCTTCCCACCCGTTGTCAGCCTTATCCACACTTAATCCTTTGCTGGAAAACATCTGTGATAAGATCTCTCTTAGAAAATCTTCATCCTGGATTATCAAGACTCTGGATCTGCTGATTTTCTTATTGACTACGGCTGCGCTGTTCTTCTTCTGCTTCTTAACCTGAGGCAGTTCAATTTCGACAGTACATCCCTGATTTTCATTGCTTGTGATCTCAATCTTTCCTCCATGCCCTTCTATTATTGTCTTACAAAGGCTTAGCCCGAGTCCAAAAGAATCTATCCCCTTCGTGGTGAAAAACGGATCAAAAATATCATCCTTTATTCCTTCGGTGATACCAGTCCCGCCGTCCTGTACATATATACAGGTGCTTCCGGCATTGTCCTCAGTGGTGACAAGGATTTCTCCCCCTCCCGGCACTGCTTCAATAGCATTCACTACAATATTGACTAGAGCTGTCCTGATTGCGGCCGGGTCTCCTTTTATCATGGAAACGGATCTCAAGTACATTTTCAGGACAATATCTTCAATGCTTTTGCCTGTTTTATCTATCCAGTAAAGGCTCGCTTCGGATACCGCATCTTTCACTATCCTGTTAACGTCCAGATAGGTCCATCTCTTTTCATCATGGGTTTCTCCGGACAATACACCCAGTTGTCTTGTTAAAAACGAAACCTTCTTTGAGGCATATTTAATATCATCTATGTTTTTAATGAATATATTCTCATTATTCGCGCTAAAAGATTCCATCTCATATATATTCCGCTCCACATCATCCAAACAGCGATGTAATTCGCGAGAAAGCCCTGATGCCATTATCATAAGCGCATCTCTCTTCTTCCGCAGAAAATGTTTTCTTTCAACCTCCTTCAGTTTCTCGATAAAAATAAAATTCAGCAAGTAAGCATTTCTGTTTCTCAGCCTGATCTTGTTTACCCATAATTCACAAATAACAGGCATCCCCTCATGATTTAATAATTTTATTTCATGCTGCGCTGAAGTTATTTTCCCGGTCCGGATTTTCTTATGTAAATCCTTTGTCACCGAGGCGTCATCTGGATGAAAAAAATCAGGAAAACTCATACCTGCAATTTCATCCTGGTCATAACCTAAACGATCCAGCATAGTCCTGTTTATATTTACGATTTTATCCTTTTGATAAACCATAATCCCGGCCGGGTCCGAGTGGAATATATGCTCACTATCACCAATAAATCTCCTGAGATTTTCATTCTCCGATTTCAAGGAGCATAGAGCCTCCCTGAAGGAGATATTTTCCGCTTTCAGCTTTTTTATTCTTTCTTCAAAAACATTTACCTGTTCTATTCTCATTTTTGTCACGCCCCGGTATTTTTTCAACATGGCCGTCTTTTATCGAAATTACCCTTGATGATGACTGTCTAATACCGTATCATACACAAACCAGGACCTTCAACAGGGAATTTTAAAAACATGCGTTTTTAACCATTTTCTGCTGATTACATATTGTAATATTATTTTGCGAGGATAATGTGCCTGATCATACACCTTTTGTACACCTCCACGTGCATACTGAATTCAGCCTGCTTGATGGCGCTATAAGGATAAAAAAAATGCTCGAAAAAGCCGGCCGGTTAGGCATGGATTCTATTGCGATTACCGACCACGGAAATATGTTCGGAGGTGTCCAGCTATTTGAAAACGCGGTTAAAACCGGAATTAAACCTATTCTAGGTTGTGAATTGTATGTCGCTCCCGGGGATATGAGAGACCGGTCTCCATCCAGAGATGGCCAGCCGAATTCATACCATCTTGTCCTGCTGATCATGAATGAAGAAGGATATAAAAACCTGAGTCGGCTCGTAACTTTTGGGCATCTGGAAGGATTTTACTATCGCCCTCGTGTTGATATGGAACTTTTAAGACGATATAATAAAGGCCTGATCGCCCTTAGCGCATGCATGAAGGGTCATATCCCCTTCTTGATAAGATCTAACCGTCTGAAAGAAGCCAAAATTAAGGCCAAAGAATTTTCATCCATTTTTGATAAAGATCGTTTTTACCTCGAAGTTCAAGCCAATATGATGCCTGAACAGCTGAGATTAAATTCCGAGTTATATCAACTTGGTAGGGAGCTTTCTCTACCGCTCGTCGCGACAAATGACTGTCATTATCTTAACCGGGAAGACGCTGAGGCCCACGATGTCCTGTTATGCATCCAGACCGGAAAAAATATCGATGATCCCGATCGTATGAAATTTTATAATGACGAATTTTTTCTGAAGTCAGGGGAGGAGATGAAATACGGTCTTGGAGAGGGAGATTATACCGAAGCTCTTGATAATACACTGGAGATAGCACGACGATGCCGGTACGAAATGGTGTTTGGAAAATATAAATACCCCGCTTTTCAGGTTCCGGAAGGGAAGACCCTTGATGAGACTATAAGGGAAGAGGCTGAGAGAGGACTTGAAAAGAGGCTGGCGCAGAGAGAGGCCGCCAATGGCAACCTCTCCAATGAAATAAGAGAGGAATACCGTCAAAGGCTTTCTTATGAACTTGATATAATTATAAGAATGGGATTCTCAGGTTATTTCCTGATCGTGGCTGATTTTATCGACTACGCCCGGCGAAACGACATCCCCGTCGGGCCGGGTCGCGGTTCCGCCGCCGGATCATTAACCGCCTACTGTTTGAACATAACAAATCTGGATCCTATTAAATATGAACTTATATTCGAAAGATTCCTCAACCCTGAGAGAATCAGCATGCCTGATATTGATATCGACTTCTGTATAAACGGCAGGGATGAGGTGATAAAGTATGTTGCCGAGAAGTATGGGAGGGACAGCGTCGGGCAGATAATCACATTTGGAACTATGAAAGCACGCGGTGTGATAAGAGATGTGGGACGAAGTCTTAACATTCCTTACGGTGAGGTAGATAAGATCGCCAAACTGGTTCCCGAAGGTCCGGGAGTAAAACTTTCCAAGGCCATTGAAGAAGAGCCGGACCTGAAAAAATTGGAAAGCGGCGAAAAGATTCAAAGGAAACTGTTAAAAATATCCCGTGCCCTGGAGGGAATGTCAAGACATGCATCAACACACGCCTCCGGAGTGGTCATCGCAGATCGTCCTCTCGTGGAATACCTCCCCTTATTCAAAGGCGGCAATAGTGAAATAATGACCCAGTTTACCATGGACCAGATCGAAAGACTGGGTTTGATTAAATTCGATTTTCTGGGTTTAAAGACCCTCACTGTTATAAAACATACTATTAAACTGATTGAGGAATCTTCAGGACAAAGGATTGATATTGATAATGTGCCTTTAAACGATAAAAAAACCCTGGAGTTGTGCCAGTCAGGAAACACAACCGGAGTTTTTCAGCTTGAGAGCGGGGGGATGAAGGATCTCTTAAGGAAACTGAAACCAGAGGTTTTTGAAGACCTCGTGGCACTTGTCGCTCTTTACAGGCCCGGTCCTATGGACTGGATACCCGATTTTATTGACAGCAAATTCGGCAGGAAAAAAGTAAAATATCTGCACCCGAAATTAGAGCCCATCCTTGCTAAGACATACGGTGTCGCGATATATCAGGAGCAGGTTATGCAAATAGCAAGAGACCTTGCCGGTTTCACACTGGGAGAAGCCGATGTCCTGAGAAAAGCGATGGGTAAAAAAAAGGCGGTTTTGTTAGCGGAGCAAAAAAAGAAATTTGTTGACGGATGTGTTAAAAATAAGATCTCAAAAAAAATGGCTGAACAGATTTTTTCCTTTATTGAACCATTCGCGGGGTATGGTTTTAACCGTTCGCACGCGGCCTGCTATGCCCTCATAGGGTATCAGACAGCCTATCTGAAAGCCCATTGCCCGGTACAATTTATGGCAGCCCTTCTTACCCAGGATATGGGAAATCAGGATAAAACAATAAAGAATATTGCGGAATGTCGAAAGATGGATATCAGGATCCTTCCTCCCGATCTTAATGAAAGCATGGCCGACTTTGCGGTCGTTAATGAAGGTATCCGTTTTGGATTGGCAGCGGTCAAAAATGTGGGTTTAAAAGCGGTTGAGGCGATGATTAAGATCCGGGAAGCCGGCGGACCCTTCAGAGATCTCATGGACTTCTGCAGACGTCTTGAGAGTTCAAAAGTAAATCGCAGGGTCCTGGAAGGCCTTATCCAGTGTGGAGCATTCGATTTTTCAGGGATAGAAAGGGCAAAATTATTTGCATCGCTTGATGAGGTCATCCGAATCTGCGGTGTCTCCCATGATCCCAATCAACTTAATATGTTCAGTTCAATCAATGGTCATAATAATGGGTTTGCGACTGTCTTCAATTACCCCGATATTGAGGAATGGGATGAAAGGGCAAAATTAAGGAAAGAAAAAGATGCACTTGGGTTCTATATTACCGGGCATCCTCTTGATGAATACGAAGAATCTATCCACAGGTTTACCACAGGTACAATCCAGGGACTCCTTGAAAGCAGTGATAGATCCCAGGTTGCTATCGCCGGGATAATCGAAAAGATCGTGATGAAACGGACAAAAAAAGGGGAAAGGATGGCCGTTCTGACAGTGGAAGACCAAACAGGTTCAACTGAAGCGGTTCTCTTTCCTGATGCCTTTAATAGTTATTCACCCTTGATAAAAAGCGATGAACCGGTCTTGATCACCGGTATCGCCGAACTTGATGATAACAGTTCGAAGATCATTGTAAAAGAAATCGAGTCTCTCGAAGCTAAAAGAGAAAAATCCATAAAAGCAGTGGAAATTTCTCTTGACACTGAAAAGACATCAAGCGAAATGCTGGAAGAATTAAGAGATATCCTGTTTAGGTATTCACCGGGAGGAAGTTCAGTACTTTTCCGAATGGGAATTTGCCCGGAGAAGGACATAATTATATCAGCCGGCAAACATTACAAAGTTTCGCCCTCTGCCGGGATGCTGAATGAGCTTGAGGCGCTTACAGGTAATAAGGTAATCTGCATCCAAAATGAACCTAATGCATGAGAAGATTCCATGGCCTTTCAAAAGGTGTAAAAGAATAGTTTGCATCACCACTGTCCGGTCAGGAAATCGCACAAGGATGAGTTTGCATGTTTATTCAGGATTATTGAGAAGTCGGCTCTTTATTTTGAGGGAGCCTTCAGATCGGGCGGGTAGATATATTTGGGATCTATTTCATAAGTCCATGGGAGTCCCCACCACTGCCAGCCATAATGGCGCCGATGCTGAAAACCATATATCTTATAGGTCTTTGCAAGCTGTCTGTAAAACTTATGCTGGTTGTCATCCTGAAATGTTGGGAACTCCGCGCCTTCAAAGCCATCTGAGACATCAAAAATCTTTTTAAACCCATCACTTAATAAATCCTTGGCGGCCAGCTGGCTTAAAGAGCCGTCACGGCAAATAATAAGCAGATTGTCGGTTTTTTTGAAAACCTTATTGATCTCCGGTATGAAATCCTTATTTTTCTGGCTCAACAGGTATCCGTATTTCTCGTCCGTCTTGGCGAAACTGCTGGTAAAAAACACATAGGGGAAAAGGTAAGCATTCGGAGGATGCCCTACAAACTGATATTCGGGCCTTGTCCTGATATCTATCAGATAGGTATCAGGCACTGTATTCAACATATCAAATGCCTCGATACTTAATATCTTTTTTACTTCCTCGGCATTGGCGTTCACCACGGGAAAAAACAGAAAACAGACGCATATCAATGCGAATAAAAATACTTTATGTTGATAGACGGTCTTCATCTTAAAATATTATGATCCATTTGTATCAAGGATATCTCACAGCTTGTCGGCGAAATTTTGGCGAGCCGTAATGCATTTAAATATCCATTACTTATTAATCAATATTAATAATCCAATGGCCTTTTATTTGTCAATGGAAAAATCCTCTTGCGAAACAGTTTCTGGACAATAGTAAACAATATTTGGAAGTTATATAACGATTCATTGTTATAACACGTGGGCCATTTTACTGTCGCTAACGCTTCTTCATGTAAACCAGAAGTTCATGTCCTTTATTAAACAAAGAAGAAGGAGTGTTAAGCAATTCCGAAAAAATTTTTGTTATGCGGTAGATGGGATAGGAGACGTCACCCTTTTCATAGAAGCGAACTGCGTATGACGTCATTTTTTCAATCCTAAAACCGGATCGTTCAGCCAAATGCCTTATGGAGAAGGGATTAAAGAAACTTACATGTCCTCCGTGTTTTGCGATATGAAAATATTCCCATCGTCCTTTCATATAAGCGCTGGTCCAGCTGGCGGAGTTTCCTGTCCTTATAATCGCTATGCCGCCCGGTCTTAATACCCTGTTGCACTCTCGCATGAGACTTAAAGAATCTTTAAGATGTTCAAGGACTTCAAAGAGGGTAATGATATGAAAAGACTCACCCGGGAAATTAGCATCTTCGAGAAATCCCCGGGTCACCTTTAATCCGGATTCAGCAGCCGTCTTGGCCGGGCCGGGTTCAGGTTCAACCCCTTCGGCCTTAAGTCCCATTCTTCTTGCCGCGGATAAGAAAGCTCCGCTTGAACAACCCACATCCAGAAGGCACATCTCCTGGGGGATTAGGCCCAAAATTTTTTCGGCCCCTGAGATTATCTTTCTTGTCCTCCGATCAAGTCTCCTGGCTCCTGACTTGTCAATCGGCACGGTCCCCCTGGGGTCCTGGAATTCCTTCATGGAATCATGAAAACGGAGTTCACTGCATTGACTTACCAGCTGTCCGCAAATAACACACCTTCTTAAAGGCCCTTCAGGCAGGATGATATCGGTATCCTTAAAATCATTCCCGCATCCCACCGGACATGAAGTGATATATTGCCCTGAGACGGCTTGCATTCTTTATGAATCCAAAATAATTCCCGCAATTATTGCGGGCTGCCTTTCCATCTATACTCTATCATAATGACTGAAATGCATACTGAAAGTGCCACGACCCTGAGAAACAGAGCGAAGGGCGGTTGAATAACCGAACATTTTTGATAACGAAACATTCGCGGTTATGACCTGCACAAATCCCTTATTGATAATCTGATCAATCTTACCCTGTCTCGAATTAAGATCACCAATAACCTCTCCCATAAACTCCTCCGGGACGAGGATCTCCGCCTTCATAATCGGTTCAAGAAGCACGGGTCCGGCCTTCCGGCATGCAGTCTGAAACGCCATTCCAGACGCCACTTTGAAAGCCATCGAATCCGATAGAGATTCTTTTATTCGGACACCAGTCAATGAGAACTCGGTGTCTATAACGGGATAACCCATTATTACGCCGCTGTCAGCTGCCTCGCTGATTCCATCTTCTATGGCATTAATAAAATCTTCCGTTAAAGCAGGGTCATCACAATGATTAATGAAAATGTTTCCATCTCCCCTGTTCCTTGGCGACACAGCAATCTTTACTCCTGCAAAATGCTGATGCCCGGCCAGTTCCTTTTCAAAAATTTCTTCGTGCTCTGCCTTTCCTGATATCGTCTCCCGATAAACCACCTGGGGTTTTCCCTGGTTGGTATCAACCAGGAACTCTCGTTTTAATCTTCCCACAATGATCTCGAGATGCAGCTCCCCCATGCCTGAAATAACCGTCTGACCGGTCTCCTCATCAATTTTAAACCGGAAAGTCGGATCTTCATCCGATAATTTTTTAAGCGCCTCCAGCAATCGGTCCTGATCCTTCACTGATTTTGGTTCAGTTGCCACGGAGATAACAGGCTCGGTGAACTTCATGGGTTCGAGCAGAATTGGTTCAGACTCAGAGCATAATGTGTCTCCGGTAGTCGCAAATTTTAAACCCATAACGGCTATGATATCCCCAACTGAGGCTTTGTTTATGCGCTCTCTTTTATTGGAATGCATCTTCAAGAGTCTCGCCAATTTCTCGGTTATTTTTTTAGCTGGATTGTAAACGCTATCTCCGGTGTTTGCCGATCCTGAATAGACCCGGATGTAAGTCATCTTTCTCCCCTGATCCATCATCACCTTAAAAGCCAGGGCCGAAAAAGAGTCCTTAACCTGAGCAGCCCTGACTATCCTCGCGTCAGTATCAGGATCAACTCCTGTTATTGGTGGAACATCAAGGGGTGATGGGAGATACTCGACAATACCGTTCAGTAAGTGCTGTATCCCCTTGTTTCTGAGAGCGGCTCCGCAAAACACCGGCACGAGATCAAGGTTTATTGTTGATTTGCGTATCGCCTGCTTAATCTCCACAGGATCGATCTCTGCATCGGCGAGATATTTATCCATTATCCGGTCATCCTTATCGGCCAGCGCTTCTATGAGCATGTCACGGTATTTTGATGCGTCCCCCATCAGATCATCCGGGATCTCCATCTCTTCGAATTCAGATCCCAGCGACTCCTCCTCCCATATGACAGCCTTCATCCTGATAAGATCGATTATTCCTTTAAAATTGTCTTCTGATCCCCAGGGCAATTGCAGAATTAAGGGTTTCGCTCCCAAGCGCCCTTTTATCATATCAACAACCCTGAGAAAGTCAGCCCCTATACGATCCATCTTGTTAACAAAGGCTATCTTGGGGACCTTGTATCTGTCAGCCTGATGCCATACGGTCTCAGACTGAGGCTCAACTCCCCCTACGGCGCAAAAAACACCTATCGCGCCATCCAGGACCCTGAGTGATCTTTCAACTTCTATGGTGAAGTCAACATGCCCCGGAGTGTCTATGATATTTATGTTATGCCCGAGCCAGTTGCAGGATGTCACCGCTGATGTGATAGTTATGCCTCTTTCCTTTTCTTCCAGCATCCAGTCCATGGTGGCTTCACCATCATGTACCTCACCCATCCTGTGTACTCTGCCCGTATAGTAGAGAATACGCTCGGTGATCGTGGTTTTGCCTGCATCAATATGGGCTATGATGCCGATATTTCTTATTTTCCTGAAATTTGAATCGGAGGTCATATCTTCTATTAAAATGTTTCAACATTATTGACACGAAGCGTAAATCTAAGTTATCCTTCCAGCCCTGTCAAGGCAATAAACAAAATATGAAGGATTATTGATATTGAGTAGCCTTTCAACAATCAATCTCATGAAAATGTTTGATCTTCTTTTTAAAAGTTTCGGCCCTCAGCACTGGTGGCCTGGTGAAACCGAGCTGGAAATTATGGTCGGAGCGATATTAACCCAGAATACAAGCTGGAAAAATGTGGAGAAAGCGATAGATAATCTGAAAAAGAAAGAGATTTTATCTCTTTCAGCCCTCAATTCAATTTCTCAAATCGAGCTTTCAAATGCTATAAGACCGGCAGGGTATTATAATATCAAGGCAAGACGACTGAAAAATCTCACTGCATTTATCCATGATCATTATGACTCGAATTTATCACGGATGGCCGAATATGAAACTAACAGCCTGAGAGAATCACTTCTCTCGATTAATGGTATAGGGCCCGAAACAGCCGACAGTATTCTTCTTTACGTCTTTAATCGTCCCATATTCGTTATAGATACATACACTCATCGAATATTGAGACGTCATGGCATCGTTGATGGAGAAATATCCTATTATGATTTACAGGCTATTTTTATGGATAATCTCTCTCCTGATCCATTCTTATTCAACGAGTTCCACGCCCTTATAGTTAAGACCGGCAAAGAATATTGTAAAAAAAATCCTGATTGTACCCACTGTCCGCTTAATCATTGGGGACCCCTGCCTCTGTCTTAAAAAGCGGTAACTGAACCTGACATCCTTTTGAACCAAATTTCCCTTGACAAACTCATAAAAAATAAGCCATGTTTGAACGCTTTTTATTAAAAGTTCCGGCTTTTTAGATTGTACTACTGCTTAACCATATATGTTTATGGGCATATTATCCCCGCTTTACAAACTACCCATTTAGAAAAATAAGTGGAAGAACTCTCAAACAATAAAAATTGGAAATGCGATCCAGGATGATGTAAGCAGGGTATTTCTGAATGAGCCGTGATCGCATATCTTGCTAAGATTGAGATCCTTTTCGACCTATACAAATTTTAAGGAGGGAAAAGATGGATTTAAGACATGTAATTGAGGCCCAGCAGTTTGATCGAGAATGGTTGGAGAATAAATTTTTTCCTCTGGCTAAGAAAATGGAACATATCGCAGTGAGTGGGGGTTCACAAAGTTTACTGGCAGGAAAAAGGATGGTCACTTTCTTTTATGAACCAAGCACCCGGACCCGTTGCTCATTTGAAATGGCAATGGATATGTTAGGTGGTAGGGTCGTCTTCTCTACAGAAAACGCCCGGGAATTCTCGTCAGTAGCTAAAGGAGAGACCATTGAAGATACCATGAGGGTTATATCCGGTTACTTTCCTCACGTTATTGTTCTAAGGTCTCATGAAGAAGGAATGGCAGAAAGAGC
>JAFGDF010000321.1 GCA_016932235.1 Deltaproteobacteria bacterium
AGCCTGATGGCATCCCTTAATTCTCTCGTCAGCGCTCTCGAAGCAAAGGATAAATATACACAGCAACATTCAGAAAGGGTAACTGATCTTTCAAAAAGGATCGCATTTAAAATGGGATGCAGTAGGAATGATATCATCAAGCTCGATACAAGCGGACCCATCCACGATATCGGGAAAATTGGTATTAAAGACTCCATTCTTAATAAACCGGGAAGTTTGACCGAAGAAGAATACGACCATATCAAGACGCATCCACTGATAGGTGAAAATATAGTTTTACCTTTGGGACTGGATAAAGAAGAGTTGTCTATCATCAGGAATCATCATGAAAGATGGGACGGGAGAGGATATCCCGACGGTTTGAAGGGTAACGATATTCCAAAACTTTCCAGGATACTGGCCGTAGCTGATGCCTTCGATGCCATGAATTCCAGCAGGGCTTACCGAAAAGCGCTCCCTTTCTCTCAATGTCTTGTCGAACTGAAAAACAACAGTGGAACTCAGTTTGATCCGGAGGTTATTGAGGCACTCCTTTCAATCTTTTCCGTCCGGTCGGACATAAACCGGGAAGCCTCGCCGTACGCCGCATAAGGCCTCATGCGTCAAACTTGCCGGGAACGAGCACGACCGAAAAAAGAGTTTCCCAAGCTGCGATTTTCATGCAATTTCCCGCCCGGAAATTAGTGCCGGAATCTGCGATTTTGGCATTTTTATTGCATCTCTCATTCAATTATGTTTTCTTTTCTTCGAAAAATATTCGATAATGAGAAGTGGAGTTCGTTGAATGATCAGCAATAATAAACGCAGTCATTTCAGGGTTGAAATACTTGTTCCGGCCAGGTGGGAAATCTTGAATCAGCAGGAATTAGATCTTGTTAAAAAAGGGCTTGCCCCCGATATTTTTAAGGCCGATTCTTTTTTAAGCCCCATTGATGAAATTCTCGTCCAAACTCCGCCAGGATCTGTAGAGGAACAGTTATATAACTGTCTTCAGTTCCTGAACAACAAACTCGACTTTATTATCGAGCATTTATTACCCGATTCAATGAAAGGCATGAATAGGCAAGGCGAAGTAATTGAAATCAGCGCCTCAGGTTTGAAATTTTCATGTAAGGAAAATCTGGGGACCGGAATCCTGCTAAAGATGAACTTGATTTTGTCTGGGAGCTTTAAATATCAGATGAATTTCATTGCTGAAGTAATGAGGGTTGAGAAAAGGGATGGCAAATTTATTATCGCGGCAAGGTTTGCCCATATAAATAGTGACGATCGGGACTCTATAGTAAAGGCAGTATTTAAAAAACACCGGCTGGATATCAGAGCTAAAAAAGATAAATAGGAGAGGATGAATCTTGAATAAAATATCGGATGATCTCTTGATAAGACTAATCAAACAGGCATCCCTCGGAAAACTTATAGGAGGCCTTATACACAACATTAACGGTCTTATGCAGAATCTTGGGCTTAATATCGAAATGGCAAATCTCCTGATCAACAATCCCAACTCGGGGCCTAACGACATAATTGAAGATATTAAAAAACGATTAACAAGGATGGAAGAAGAATTCAGCCGGATCGATCATTTGATAAGAGCCGTTTCCGTTAAAGCCGATCCCCGTACCGATTATTCCAAGTCTCTGAATCTTAATAATTTTCTCGAACAAGAACTGGAGTTTCTTAATTCCAACCTTTATTTCAAACACAACGTCCAAAAAGATCTAAGGTTCGAACCAGACCCTCCGTGCGCAGCGGATCTTCCGGAAAATTCTTTTTTAGCTCTGGGCTGGTTTCTTCATGCGATGATCGAGGAACTGGAAACAAGGGAAGCAAAGTTACTATCCATAAAAACTTACACACAAGATTTAAAGTCCGAGATAATTCTTTCCACTGAAAAAGGTGGCCTTTCCGGTGAATTCCTTGATCAGGTGCATTTCTGTTCATCCGATCAGGAAAGTTCCGAAACAAATGATAAAGGCATCACTCTGAATCCGGCTCTGAAAATCTTTGAGAAAGAAGGGATATCAATAAGACATGGAGCTGAATCAGACAGAGCTTCGATCAGGATGACAATCCCTTTAATATCGAATAAGTCCTGAAAGGACCCGTCGTTATCTTTTTACTAAAAATAATCCCCCCTCCTGAATTTGGCTATTTCAGTGCCCATTGTTACGGAAATTCCCGAAATGATTGATTTTAATTTTTCCGGAGTGCCCGGATCGGCTTCACGCAGCCGCAGGCTATCAATCCTGTCTTCAAGATGTCCAAGCAGTGAGTCGAGTTCCGATGAAGGTTTTGAAATATCAGCCAGTCGTTCGGAATAGAAATCTATCAGATCCAGTGTCTCATAAAGTTCCTTCACAAGCTGTCCTCTTAAAAGATTACCATTTTTCATCTCGCTTGTGCATTCCGTCCTGTGCAATATCTTTACTCCGTCAATCGGTCTTATCTCGCTGCTCCCGGACGCCATAATCCTTGTGTCTTCTGCCCGGGGTCTGATACTGCACATTATTTCTTTGAAACTATCACTTGTTCCCTTATTAACCTTTGGATGCTTTGCCTTTTGTTTTATGAGCGATATGCCGCTTTCATAAACCTTCATCCCTTTCTCCTTTCCATGCAATATTTAACGCTGTGGTATAAAATATGCAAAAAATTTGCCAAAACACGACTCATAAAAGATGATACCCATATATTGAAGGCGATTGAGCGCGTAGTTATTGTTATTTCATAGAATTGCGACTTAAAGGCTGCCTGTATCAATTAATTTCGTGCCTTCGATTCCGTTATGTTTCCGGAATATATAGACAGTCCGCATTGACCACGATGGGAAGGATCTTCCGGAAAAGATGAAAAAAATGCCTATAGCGTATAAACTGGCAACAGATTTCATGCACAGGCAATTTGAATCCCGGATGCAAACTTTCTCTTTGCTTGTTCAACTTTATTAATTAAAAACTTTTTCCAGCTTTGCGCCGAAAGTTTCGGGCGTGAAAGGCTTGACAATGTAGTTGCTTACACCTGCCTGCACTGCCTCTACGACGTTTTCCTTCTGACCCTCGGCAGTAACCATGAGAAACGGTATTTTTCTCATGTTGTCGTCAGCCCTGACAGCCTTTAGCAGCTCCAATCCGGTCATATTTGGCATATTCCAGTCAGAAACTATAAGCCCGACATTCTCTTTTTTTAACTCGCTTAGCGCCTTGCTGCCGTCATCGGCTTCAATAACATCGTTGAAACCCAGCTGTTTTAAAACACCCTTTATGATCCTCCTCATAGTTGCGAAATCATCTACCACAAGAACTTTAATAGATTTATCAATCGCCATTTTTCATCCTCCTGAATATCTTCAATATGTTAATACCAATAGAATGCAAGCGCGTTTATCCATTTTATAAACTCTTAAGCAGTTCATCGATACCAGCCTGATCCAGACCCTGCCCGTCCCGCTGGGGACCTCTCAGGGCGGACATATATTCGTGCACATCATTGTTCAGGTCTTCATAGCTCTTTGTGGGGTCTTCCCTGTGCTTTTTCAATTTTATGCCAAAAGAAACGATTAACTCCTCAATCCTTGCCTCCATGGATCTTACAAGCCTGATTATCCTCTGAATTCTCTGACCGACAAGATCCTGGAAACTGAGGGGTTGCATCATGCTTAAAGACTTATCGCTGATTTTTCTCAACACATCAATCTGTCCATTAAGCGCTCCAATCAACTTATCAAAGTCTTTCAAAACGGTTCTTTTGCTACCGTTCCCATTTTCGGATAACAATGATTCCAATAATTTTATCTGTCTGCTTGCGAGGTCCATCTGCGCCTCGTTAATATCCATTATCTTCATCGTGCTTTCTTCCAAAGTGCTGTTAATGCCCTCAAGCTGGTTGCTCGCCTCAGGAATATCCCTTGAAGCTATCTCAACAATATCCGGCTCAATCCTATCTTGAATCTCCTTTCTAAAATCTATTAGTTCTCTGGCAACCTCCCTTATCTTTTCCGAAAATTCCATCGTGAGCAATTCAAAAAATTCACCGTTCTTCAGTTTCTGAATCATTATCTTTAATGATTCGACATCTTCCTGAGACAACGCTCCTGATTTCAGCTTCTTATCAATACACTCTATATCCAGTTTTTCTTGAGGATCAGATCCACTCTTCATTGAAAGACTGAAATTCCTGCACAGATGTTCATGTCCTGCCGCATCTGTTCCCGATAGAAGATCATCCGTGAATTTTTCAATATTAAAGAGGATCTGATATTCACTGCAATTAAATGCAATCCCTGAGTTCATGAGAATGAAGTACGGCATCATGCCATCGGCATCCAATGCATTTTCTACCGAATATATTTTCCCGCCCAACTCCAGTAACAGACCATTTCCATCTCTCTTAGAAACAAGGTTTGCATTATAACGACCGATAATCCTGTAAATCTCATCAACATGAAACGCGATCTTATCCAGATTCCCATCCAGATTCCCCATAACCACATTACACATCCTATCATCCTCCCCTTTTTTTTAATCGATAGAAAACCGACCGCAAATGTCTTTGAGGCACAAACTGTGGAGAAACCCCTGTCAGGGATTCTGTTGAACCTATTATGAGGTAACCATCCGGCTCCATTATATGGGCTATCTTTTCAAAAAGTTTATTACGATCCTCAGGGGTAAAGTAAATGGCGACATTTCTACAGAAGATGACATCAAATTTCCCAAGTCCCGAAAAAGAATCCATGAGATTTATTTTCTTAAAAGTCGCCATCGCCCTGATGTCATCCCTTATCTTCCATCTGTTACCTTCATCTTTAAAATATTTATTGAGGAATTTCTTCTCAAGGCCCCTATCAATCTCAAATCTGTTGTAATGCCCGTAACTCGCCCTCGCGATTGCTGCGTCAGATATATCCGTTCCAAGCAGCCTTATATTATATTTGCCAATATCCCGGAGCATTTCTTTCAAAACCATTGCGATACTGTACACCTCCTGACCTGTGGAACACGCAGCGCTCCATATGCGAAGATGGGTGGGTAACGATCCTGCAGATACCACGGACCGTCTATCGATAAGCTCCGGGATTATCTTATACTGAAACATCTCAAATGGAGACATGTCTCTGAAAAACAGGGTTTCATTTGTCGTCATGCGATCAATTATTTTTCTTTCAATGTTTTTACTCGAATCATTCTTGGCCTTCATATACAGATGAAAGAAACTCGAGCAGCCTTCTTCTTGAGCAAGCGTATTCAGCCTTGTTTCAATGAGATAGCCCTTATTTATATCGAGAAAAATCCCTGAAATCTTATGGATGTAATCAGACAAGATTCTTATCTCATCAGGGTTCACATGAAGTTTCATTCAACTATTACCTAAAGCCTTTTCGCGAAAATACACTCCGTTGACACTATAATATATTTCACTGGCTATCCTCTCCAAAGGGACAACAGCGTCAACAAGTCCGATCTCAATAGGCTCCTTAGGCATCCCATAGACGACACAAGTTTCCTCGTTCTGCGCTATGATATAAGATCCGCTGCGCTTCATCAGCTTCAAACCCTGGGTACCGTCCGATCCCATACCGGTCATGATAACTCCGGTCGACCGTCCTACGTAATAGCGTGCAATTGACCTGAAAAGATAATCCACTGAAGGTCTGCAGCTGTTTTCAGGAGGATCATCGGTAATTCTTATTATCCGGCTCGTGCCGTCGGCGCCTGCCGCGACTTTCATCTGTTTGCCACCGGGAGCTATCAGCGCTGTATTTCCCTTCACCGGTTCGCCATCAACGGCTTCCTTCACATCAAATGCGCATTTGGAGTCCAGGTTCATTGCAAGCGATTTTGTAAATATCGGGGGCATGTGCTGCACAATTAATATGGGCACACTGAAATCGGACGGAATCATAGGAAGCATATCGGCGAGCGCCCTTGGCCCGCCTGTAGATACGCCTATGCCAATGATCTCTGCTTTTACTCTCTTTTTGCCGGCTATTGTCCTCATACGTTCCATAATGCCGTTCACAGTTGAAGATCTGCGGTTAATTTTCGTTTCTGAACCTGAGGAGTTTCCCTTTAAGATATCTTTTATCTCTTTATGACGGCAAAATGCCTTTAGCATTGGAGCAATAGCTCTTTTTATTTCCTTACGGTTTTCCTCCATGCAGCCCTTTTCAGGTTTTGTAATAAAATCAAATGCCCCCAACTCCAGGGCCTTCATGGTTAACTCGCCACTCTTGTGAGTGAGCGTGCTTATGACAATTGCCTCCACATGAGGCGCCATGGATTTCATCTCCTTGAGGACGTCAAGGCCGCTCATTTCGGGCATTTCGATGTCAAGAGTCAGAATATCCGGCCTTAATGAATCGATCTTGGACATGGCTATTTTTCCGTTACTCGCGGTCCCAACCACTTCGACTCCCGGAAGATCCGAAAGAGCGTCACCGACAACTTTTCTGTAAACCACGGTATCATCCACCACAAGAACCCTGAGTTTTTTCTGCTGGCTCATTCCCTCAAAACTCTCTGTCCGTTATTACACGCCTGTCAAATCTGATCAGCCTTCTCTTTAAAGACTTCCTCAACATTGATTATACCGATCAGGCTGTTTTCCGTTTTATATACACCTTCAAAATATTTTCCCTGGACGCCCCCGATATTGGCCGGTGGAGGCTCCACACTGTCCCGCTTCGCCCTTTCCACATCACCGATTCGATCAACCAGAAGCCCTATGTACTCATTCTGTGAATGGACAATGATATTCCTTGTTTCGTTGCTTATCTTTGTCCTCGTAAGGCCGAGCTTTTTCCCGAGATCAATAACCGTCACGATCTGTCCGCGTAAATTGAGGATTCCTTTAACATATTCCGGTGCCTGGGGAACCATTGTCATCTCCAGATGCTTGTTTATTTCCTGGATCCTGAGGATATCCATCCCGCACCTTGCGCCGCCCACAAAAAAAGTGGCTAATTCAATTACTTTTCCATCGGATTTCATCTCGTTCGCGTTTCTCATTTGCCAAAACCCCCCGCATAAATATGACAACTCGATGAGCTATCATCTTCTCTTTGCTTCCAAAAGACTGAAGATGCTCTGAAGAAGGTTTTCCTTATCAAGCTTTATCAGGTAATCATCAATCCCTGTTTCCTTTCCTCTTACCATATCTTCATCGCTCGCCATGGTCGTTAATGCGATTATCGGCAATCCGGAAAACCTCTCATCTCCTCTTATTTTCTTTGCAAGTTCAAAACCATTCATATTCGGCATCTCAATATCCGTGACAATCAGCGATATCTTATCTCTGTGTTCCTCCAATAATTCAAATGCGGTTACCCCGTCTTCCGCTTCAATAACATTATAGCCGTCATTAACCATGTATTCCTTCACCTGATTACGGAAAAAATTGGAATCTTCAGCATAAAGTATTGTTGCTGAAATACCGTCAGGGGATTTGACTGCTTTTCGAGATGAAAACCAGTCGGGGTTCAGAGTCTCGACAATGCCGAAAATATCTACTATAAGGGTCGTAAGGTTTCTTATAATAGCAGATCCCATGATTCCCTTTTGCTTTAGGGTCGTATCATCAATAGAAATCGATTCTTCAATGGCATCAAGCGGAGGAGTAGCTAAAAGACCGATTTCCATACCCGCCACCCTGAAGACGACAACAAGGAGATCGTCTCTCTCCGCAAGAGGTTTGACTTTTGCCACCTCCTCAATGGCGAACAGGGGCAGACTCTCATTTCTATATTGTATGATCTTCATGCCGCCGACATTTTCAATATCTGATCTCTTTATCTTTTCGATCCGCTCCACAAGACCCAAGGGAACGGCAAACTGTTCATCTTCGGCATTTCGGAATATAAGCATGGAATGTACATCCTTCCGCCCCTTTGTCAGATGTTCTTTGGATATCTTCATGGCTCTGTCAGTACCCTCCATGGAAGTCAGTCGCGCCATTTGAGACAACCCTGCGACGTCAAGTATTAAAGCGACACGGCCATCCCCCATTATGGTTGCCCCCGCGTAACCCTTACAGTGTTTTAGATGACTTCCGAGCGGTTTGACGACTATCTCTTCCGAATCATTGAGTTCATCCACTATCAACCCGTATTTCAATGCACCGGTATACACCACGACTATATTTATTGAGCTTTGGGCGCGATATCTTCTGTCAGGGCCTCTTTCCTGAAATTCAAACTTGTTCCCTGCCTGTAGCGCATCCAGCGATGCGTGCCTCTTCACATCCGGAAGATCCGTTCCATGCTGACAAACAGAATCTTCAAACAGGGGGCTTTTTAACGATCTTCGATCAGCGATATTTTCACGACGATCTTTTCTTGCCTCATTTGTCAACGGATCCACATAGATCCTCTCCAGCCCTATTACATCAGAAAGCCTTATCAACGGAAGCAGGTTACCCCTTAACCTCACTACCTCAGCGTCGCCAACTCTCTCGATCCTTTCTTTAACCTGAGCGGCAGGGATTCTGAAAAGCTCTTCAAGATTAACCTGCGGAATTGCATAACGCTCACCACCTGCCTTGATAATCTGACTGGGGATAATGGCAAGAGTAAGAGGCAGTTTTATCCTGATGTTTGTGCCTTTTCCGGGAGTGGAATCGATATCCACAAGTCCACCGAGTTTATCCAGGTTGGTTTTTACCACATCCATGCCAACGCCACGTCCGGATACATCGCTGACCGCTTCGGCGGTAGAAAATCCCGGCAGGAAAACAAGATTGATCTTTTCCTTATCGGACATTGTTGAGGCCTGCCGCCTGCTCAAGAGGTTCTTTTCTATGGCAGCATTGACAAGCTTATGGCCGTCCATCCCTCTCCCGTCATCGCTTATCTCTATATTTACTTGGCCCGCTTCATGATAGGCCTTCAATAAAACTTGGCCCGTTGCGTTCTTTCCCGCTCTTAATCTTTCATCAGGCCTTTCGAGCCCATGGTCAACGGCGTTCCTCACCAGATGCGTCAATGGATCGTTGATCGCTTCAAGAATCGTCTTATCAAGCTCAACGCCCTCTCCCTTTATTGTCAGGTTGACTTCTTTTCCCAGGCTTCTCGCGAGATCCCTCACAACACGGGGAAACTTATTCAGGATATTTCCAATCGGCTGCATTCTCGTCATCATAATCGCTTCCTGCAGCTCCGACGTGATCAGATCAATGTCCTGTCCCGAGGCCTCAATATTATGAAACTCCTTAAGAGTGATCGCCTGAACAAGCTGGTTCCTGCCAAGCACAAGTTCTCCCGCCAGGTTCATAAGGTCATCTAGAAGGCTGACATGAACCCTGAGGCTGGTATCCGTTCCGGAGCCCGGAGATGCCTTCCCGGATCTGGCCGGTTCTTCCATCTTCGCACTTGATGAAAAAGCCGTTTCCATAAATGTCGGATTATCCGACCTTTCGTCGCCAAAGTCCTCTTCTTTCAAATCAGGTTCATTGCTCTTGATTACGTCCTCGCCATTCTCTGATAAGTCTTTCACGCAGATGCAGTTGGGGTCTTCGCTGACCAGAAAAATCCTGCTCTCATCAATCCCCAGCATCACATTGATCAGGCCTGGTTCAAGTACTGTTGCGAATAAGATCAAAAAGGGAACAACTTTGATTGCATCATCATTTTCAAGCGTTCCAACCGTTTCGAAATCAATCCTGCAGTCCAGAATGCTCCCGCTCTCACCCAATTTGCTAGTGAGTTCAGCCGGGTTAGATCCTTTATCCTGGACATCACTAATCAAATCGTACTCAGCCATATAAATATAATTCCCCTTTTTTCTCATGACAGAGAGAGTGTTCATGGAAACTGAAAATGTCACTTCCCTGAGGGGGAATCTGATTTCTCTTATCAACGGATCTTCATTTGTTTTAAGTCCCGGTTTGTAACTATCCGCAAGAGAGATCAGTGCCTTAACATGTCCTGAAATATCAATGTCATTGCTGTTATCCACATTATTAATAAGGTTTTTAAGACAGTCCGACGCGAGGAGAAGAATATTCACGATTTCAGGATTTGGTCTCATCTCTTTTTCCCTGATCATTCCAAGGACGCTTTCCATTTTATGAGACAGCTCCTTAATGTTATCGAGTCCCATAAAACCGGCGCCCCCCTTTATGGAATGAGCCGCTCTGAAAACTTTATTCACAAGATCTTCATCGATGTCTTCTCCGTCTGCTTCAATCGCAAGAAGGTCATTCTCGATATCTGCGAGATGTTCTAAAGATTCCTCAATATACAGGCGCAAGGTCTCATCATCACAAATACTCATATTTTCCTCCATTATCTTTCTAATCTGCCAAGATTACTCGAGCGAACCTCGATATAAAACAGAAACGACCGTTGCTGTTAAAGCTAAACGGCAATCACTTCAAAGGTTTGATCCAGTTTCAAGTTTGTTAGAAGCCTGAAAATCCCCTCGGAAGGGTTCTTTATTTTTAGCATTCCTCCAGACCGCTCCAGTGAATTATGGGCGGCTATGAGAACCCATAGACCGACAGCGTCCAAAGTGTTAACGCCTTTAAGGTCAATGGTTAGCTCCTTCACACCTCGGCCTGTTAACCTCATCAGCTTTTTTCTAAATTCTCCTGCCGTGGAGGCGACAATATCCCCTCCCGGTTTTACCGTCCTTCCCGCGCTCCCTCTTGTTTTAAAAGCCATTTAAAACTCCCTCTTTTGATTGACTCATGCATATCATGAAAAGATTATCCGAATAACCCTAACCTTGATACGTTATTCGGTCTTCCTTTTCCTCTGAATGGCGGTGGCGCAAGAGCAAAATCCACCATCGAATTTATAAGAAACAGTAACTGAAACGGATTTTAGCATACCCCCGGACACCAGCAAGGTGTTAGATGCGAGACGCCAGGGAGCGACGACTGAGGCGTATGGGTCATACGCCACAAAGAGGACCGATCGCGGGCAACACGGCAGATTACACCTTGAGGTGGACCAGAGAGGATTGAATCCTGTTTTCGCAATAACAAAGCCATGCTATATTCGTGCCATATTTCAAAATATGAGGCAGGCCTTGACATCAGACGCCAACCCCCGCATCGATATTCATTAATCCTACGGTCGCCGTTTCTACGGTATTTTATTTTATTTCTTTTGGGTAAAGACCGAAAGGCTAGTAGTCATATCCTTGACTCAACTTGTCGTGTTTTTGACGAACTTCGAAAGAAAGGGAATCGAGGATCTCATCTCCCTTAACGGAAAGATCAAAATAGATCCTGACTGGCGTAAGAATGAAGAGGAAGAACTGGATGCATACAAGGATCATTGCTGACACCTCCGTATGGATTGAATTCTTCCGGAATGAAAATTCTCTTTTTTCGGACTACCTGAAGCACTTGTTACGCTCAGGGCTGGTAGCCCTGACGTGAATGGTCCTTGGTGAAATACTCCAGGGCATCAAGCCCCCACGGGAAGCACGGCTTGTCAGGAGCAATCTGGAGTCCCTGCCCTTTGTAGAATCCAGGAGAAAAATCCGGGAAAATGCAGGGCAAATTTACGCTGCATTAGGCAAAAAGGGAATTAGCATTCCTCTTTCGAATACCATCATCGCATCCACAGCTATTATCGAAAGACATGAAATTTTCACGATAGATCCCCATTTTGAAAAAATCCCCGATTTAATTTTACACAAGTTGAATTCAAATTGAAAAATACCTCAAATTTCTGCGCCCTTTCTTTCTCAAGAGAGGCAGGAACACATTGCTCACCGCATTAAAAAGGAAAAATCGCGCCGGTGCTTGCGGACGTAACCTGCATGGCGTATCTGTAAAGATACCCTTTTTTGACCTTATAATCAGGTGGCGTCCATCCTTTAAACCGGTTTTCGATCTCACCGTCATCGAGTCTCACATTCAGGGATCTTTTGTCTATGTCTATATCGATGATATCCCCCTCTTTGATAACCGCTATAGGTCCGCCCTCCTGTGCTTCGGGTGAAATATGTCCTATTGCCGCACCACGGGTTCCACCTGAAAATCTTCCGTCGGTAACAAGTGCGACATCCTTATCCAGTCCCGCCCCGGCCAGGGCAGACGTTGGAGAGAGCATCTCTCTCATACCCGGTCCTCCCTTGGGTCCTTCATATCTGATAACCAAAACATCGCCCTTCCTGATCTTGCCGGCGAGTATAGCCGCCATCGCTTCCTCTTCTCCTTCAAATATCCTGGCAGGGCCTGAATGCTTCAACATGGAAGGGTCCACAGCCGATTTTTTAACAACAGCCCCATGCGGAGCGAGATTCCCGAACAGTATCGCGAGTCCGCCATCAGTGGAATAGGGCGAATCGATTGGTCTGATAACATCTTTATCTAGACTGCCATCAGTAAGGATAATATCCCCTATCTTTTTCCCGGACACAGTCATCTGCGATAGATCCAGTAATCCTTTTTTATTCAGCTCGCCCATTACTGCCGGGATACCGCCGGCCCTGTCAAGATCTTCCATGTGGAAGGGGCCAGCTGGCGCAATCTTGCAAAGGTTCGGAGTCTCGGCGCTTATGTTATTAAAGAGTTTGAGATCAAGATCAATACCCGCTTCATGGGCGATGGCCGGAAGGTGAAGAACCGTATTGGTTGAACTGCCCAGAGCCATCTCCATATAGATAGCATTTTCAAATGCCTTTTTGGTCGCGATATCACGCGGTCTGACATCTTCTGCCACAAGAGCCATTATCCTACCGCCTGCCTCCTTTGCGAGCCTTCTCCGTGCCCCCGTAACAGCGGGGATGGTCCCGTTACCCGGTAATGCAAGACCAAGCGCCTCGCTCAGACAGTTCATCGAGTTGGCGGTGAACATCCCCGAGCATGATCCCACCCCTGGACAGGCCTTATTTTCAAGCTCCATAAGTTCATGGCTGGACATTTTCCCTGAGCTTACCGCACCCACCGCCTCAAATACCTTGATAAGATCCACAGGAGTATTTCCGACTCTTCCCGCCATCATCGGCCCGCCGCTTATCAATATGGCGGGTATATTAAGCCGGAGCATCGCCATCATCATTCCCGGTATAATCTTGTCACAATCACAAACAAGCACAAGCCCGTCAAAAGGAAATGCCATTGCCATAACTTCCACTGAATCGGCTATAAGCTCCCTGGATGCAAGAGAATACTTCATGCCGATATGTCCCATAGCAATTCCATCGCAAAGACCTATGGTTGAAAACTCCATGGGAGTTCCTCCGGCCATTGCGACACCCATCTTTACCGCAGATGCAATTTCGTTTAGATGTTGATGACCTGGAATAACCTCATTCGCCGAATTAGCAATCCCGATTATTGGTCGTCCTATTTCATCGTCGGTATATCCCATTGCCTTGCAAAGTGACCTGTGCCCGGCTTTTTCCAACCCTTTTTTCATCAGATCTGATCTCATCAAAAAAACCTCCCTTTTAATAATAGTTCGAAGTTCGGAGTTCGAAGTTCAAAGTTTATATACAACTAACATTTCTTCCCAATTGATACAAATATGGCGAGAAGTTCACCACATTCATCATATACCGGTTTGATTTCGTTCCAGTTCATCCATTCCATCTCAGACATAACCTCAAGCCAATATTTTGTTTCAGATGACTCGCTCTCACAGATTGCAATTTTATTTTTAAATCGGCCTTGCTTCTCGCCCTGTTTGCCTCCCTGTAGTTCGCACCGATCGAGGTTCCTGATTTCTTAATCTGATTCCGGACAACCTTTCCTTCCGGAGTGTTCGGTAATTTAGCGGATAAAATAATAGTACTTACAGCAAATTTTCGAGTACGCTCTTCCAGTTGCTTTTTAAATTGTTTATTATCCATCGATCACCAGCCTAAAGGCAGCTAATTTCCAGTTAACACAAAGGTTAAAGTCCGAACTCCGAACTTTGCACTCCAAATTTTCCTTAATATGCCTTTCCCCCCCTCGCAATCGGATAACGCCTGCCGTACCCGAAAGCCTTTGAGGTTATCTTAAGCCCTGGTGGCGCCTGGCGTCTTTTATACTCATTTTGTGTAATTCTTTTCATTGTGTCATTCACAATGTCAGGATTATTACCCATCTTTATTATCTCGTTATAGGACAGATTCTTTTCAACAACGGCTTCTATTACCCTGTCAAGTTCATCGTACGGGGGAAGAGTGTCCTGATCCCTCTGGTCAAACCTCAATTCAGCGGTCGGGGCTCTTTTTATGATACGCTCAGGTATTAACTCCCTGTCTCTGTTGATATACTTTGCCAGACGATAGCATAAAGTCTTGGGTATATCGGATATTACCGATAATCCCCCGCACATATCTCCATAAAGGGTGCAATATCCCGTTGCGGTTTCCGATTTATTCCCCGTAGAAAGCAACAGTGCATTGAACTTGTTGGAAATAGCCATCAGCAGATTGCCCCTGATGCGTGCCTGTATATTCTCCTCTGTAATATCCTCCTCAAGGCCCCGGAAAAGAGTGGCGAAGGCACTTCTGTAGCTCGTAAAAATAGGTTGTATGGGTATTTCCTCAAATACAATGTTCAGGTTTGATGAAAGCCTGCGCGCGTCTTCCCTGCTCATTTCGGAAGTGTATTGTGAAGGCAAGCTGACCCCCATGACATTTTCCGGTCCCATCGCCTTCTGCGCAACGACAGCTACGAGCGAAGAGTCTATGCCTCCACTCAGTCCCAAAAGGACCTTTCTAAAGCCGCACTTGAGCGCATAATCTCTTGTCCCCATCACGAGTCCTTTAAGAATTGATTCCTCTTCTACAGGCGACGGATCCGAAATACTGTAATACTTTCCTTCAATATTCCAGAAAAGCTGGTCAGGCTCAAATTCCCTCGCCTTCAGAATAACTTCGCCTTTATGATTCACGACCATACTGGATCCGTCAAATATCAGATCGTCGTTCCCTCCTACCTGGTTACAGTAGATGCAAGGTAAACTGTATTGCATGGAGATATTTTTTAATATCTCCATCCTCAGCGAGGGTTTCTTTACACTGTATGGAGAGGCGGAAACATTAATGAGCAAATCAATCCCTCGCGAGTCAAGCTCTGATACCGGGTCATGTCTATACCTCGGAATCCCTTCAAAATCTCCGACATTCCAGATATCCTCACATATGGTTACGCCTATTCTTCTGCCCTCCAGTTCAAACAGGAGGCTGTCTGCCGCCGGTTCAAAATATCGGGTCTCGTCAAATACATCGTAACTGGGCAGCAATTTTTTCCCGCCCTTCCTGATGATCCTCCCTTCGCGAAGCAGGGCTACGCTGTTGACAAGTCTCTTTCCCCATCTGCCCTGATTGTAATCAACATATCCGCAAAGAATGTTTATATCTTTTTCCTTCGCGGCAATGTGATAAAGGCTGTCGAGATTGTCTTTGATAAAATCGTCTTTTTCCAGCAAGTCTTTCGGCGGATAGCCCGTAAGGCAGAGCTCAGGGAAAACAATAAGAGTGCAACCGTCTCTCTTCGCCTTTTCACACTCTTCTATTATCAGAGAGGAATTATATACAAAATCGCCTATTATGGGATTTATTTGGGAGATGGCTATAATCATTTCTGAATGACCTTCGATGCCTTTTCCACGGCAGCGAGTATCTTCGGTAACTGCTCATGCATATTAATATTTATGGGAATGGACAGGGTCCTTGCCATAATTGAGGCTGTCTTTGGAAGCGCATCCTTCTGATATCCGCATCTTTTCTGATTATCTTCATGCCTGAAAGGATATCCCGTTCTCGTGACGCTCTTCCCCTCAAGAAGGTGTTCCCATCTCTCATAATAATGCCAGTCATTCCCATACCAGTAAACGGACCCTGCCCCCTCCTCCGATATAACCCTGTTGAATTCCTTCGCCTTCTCTTCCGTGGGGAGAAAAAAGGTAAGAAAGGTATCCGTATCTCCATCGGGATCCGGAATGCTCCTGAATCGTATTTGATCTATCTTCGAAAGCGCATCCATGATTACCGACTTGTTCGCCCTCTGTTTTTTCAGGATAGTGCTGTCGAGTTTTCTTAGCTGTGCAAGCCCTAAGGCCCCCTGAAGCTCCATCATCCTGTAATTTACTCCGATAAAGTTTCGTTTCTCCAATCCCCTGCCCACATCGGGATTATGGTCATGACCATGATCATGATATTCCGAGGCCCGGATATACAACTCCTCATCATCAGTGATGATCATGCCTCCCTCGCCGGTTGTTAAGGTCTTGACCGAATCAAAAGAAAAAATTCCTATTTTGCCGAAAGTTCCCAGGGACTTTCCTTTCATCTTGCCTCCGCACGATTGAGCCGTATCTTCAATAACCGGTATTCCGTGTTTCTGAGCGATAGAGACAATCTCCTTTACGCGCGCATGAGCCCCGCACATGTGAACGACAATTATGGCCTTTGTGCGCGGGGTGATCCTTTTTTCAAGATCATCAGGATCAAGGCAAAGGGTATCATCTATCTCAGCGAAAACAGGGATACCGCCTGCATCAAATATGGACTCCCATGTTGCGACAAACGTGAATCCCTGCGTGATCACCTCGTCCCCCGGACATATGCCAAGGGCCGCAAGGGAAACCCTGAGTGCCGCCGTGCCTGATGACACGGCATGCGCATATTTTACGCCGCAGTACCTTGCGAATTCATCTTCAAACTGGGCAACCTTATAAACCCCTTCCCTTTCCTTATCAAATTCATATCGCAGGAGGATCTTTTTTGAAAGGACATCCATAATCTCATTTTTTTCTTCCTCACCAATAACCTCATACCCGGGCATTTCCCCCTCCTCGTTATTTAGTATCTTCTTTACACCTTACACTTTATACCGTGCAACGTACACCGTAAAGCTTATTCATATGCATTACGATATATATCTTCGGCAACTTTCACCGACATTGATCTTGGGTTATTCAAAATAGGTCGTTCCACCTTCATGGCCGCTTCAGCCAGTTCAGGGATCGCCTCCTCAGGAATACCGAGTTCCTTGAGTTTAAGAGGCACTCCGATATCGCTTGCCAGATGATATACGGCCTCGGCAGCAAGAGATGCCGTTTCCCGAACAGATAATCCGTCAGATTCCTGATCCATCGCAACAGAGATCCTGCTGAATTTGTCCATATTCCCGGGGTAATTATACTCCAGGACATAAGGCAAAAGCGATGCATTAGCTACCCCGTGAGGGATATCGAACAGCGCCCCGAGCGGATAAGCCAGCGCGTGAACCGCTCCGACACCCGCCATGGCAAGCCCCTGCCCCGCCATGTAACTCCCCATCATCATCTTTTCACGAAAGTTAATTGACTTTCCATTAAATACCGCTCCCCTGAGATTATCCGATATGAGCTCTATGGCTCTTAAAGACAGCGGTTCACTCGCATAATGTGCGTGCAGAGAGGTAAAAGATTCTATGGCATGGGTTAAGGCATCCATTCCGGTATAGGCAGTTATAAAAGGGGGAAGATCCACCGTCAACTCAGGATCAAGGATAGCGACACTCGGATAAAGAAACGGACTGTTGATTCCGCCCTTGCTCTTTCGATCCCTCATGGTAAAAACAGACGTAAAGGTGGCCTCACTGCCTGTGCCGGAAGTTGTCGGAACCATGATAGTTGGAAGGCCCGCGCGTTTAACCTTGTCCATGCCTATATAATCAATCGCTTTCCCCTCATTCCTTGAAAGAACCGCTATCGCTTTTGCACAGTCCATCGTACTCCCCCCGCCGACACCGATTATGCATCCTACTCTCTCCTTTCTGGCAAATCCGGCCCCCAGGTCCGCGAGTTCCGGTGACGGCTCAGGAGTGACTTCAGGATAAAAAAATATTTTAATTCTGTTTTTTCTTAAAATCTCTTTTATTTTTAAACAGATCTCCTTTTTCGCGAGAGTCTTATCCATAACGAGAAGGGCCCTTGAAGAACCCAGATCCTTGCATTCCTGCCCCAGCATGCATAGGGAGCCGATACCGAATATGGTCCTTTTCACCCCCTCAATTGTGATCAAATCATCCATTATTAACTCCTATAATAAATCAATAATGTCCGGTTAGAAAATTGCATTATAACTCCTATATCCAAACGTTTAAGGACAAGGGGTCTCTTTTCAGTTTCTCCGCCATATCACCTCATTTTCTGGAACGGCACCTATATACTGCACACATTGGGGGAGCCCCACGAAGTATGGCTCCATGAGATACCATCTTCTTTTGTGCCTGTTCTCAGCGCCCTGTTTCCCTGGATGGGGGCGATTACCGGCGCATGAGGCATTTGGGCGGATAATCTGAAAAGAGATCCCCTTGTCCTGCAGGGCTCAATGATAACTGCCATTTCCTAACCGGACAAAGCTGATAATAAATGAATTATGATGATTACCCCAAGAAGGAAAATATATCAAGTAAGTAGTGGATGTTAAGCGAATTACATGTTATTCTGAATAAAATCCGTAATTTTAAAAGAGGGAGGATAAAATGGCAAAGATTGGAGTTCTTTTATCAGGTTGTGGTGTTTTTGACGGTTCGGAGATACATGAGTCTGTTCTTACACTGCTCTATCTGAACCAGGCCGGGGCAGATATTCTTTGTATGGCACCGGATGTGGATCAGCATCATGTTATAAATCACCTCACACAGAAAGAGTCTGGCGAAAAAAGAAACGTTCTTGTGGAATCAGCGAGAATTGCCAGAGGAGAAATCAGGGATATAGCCGGCGTAAAGGCTTCCGATATCGATGGACTCATCATCCCGGGAGGTTTCGGCGCGGCCAAAAACCTTAGTAATTTCGCGTTCAAAGGCCCTGACGCAGAGGTCGAAACGAATGTTGCCCGCCTGATAAACGATCTGGTCAAGGAGAAAAAGCCGGTAGGAGCTATCTGCATCGCTCCGGCTACACTGGTTAAGGCCTTGTCCAGCTTAAGGCCCGAAGTCACAATCGGCAATGATGATAATACAGCCAACGCGATTGAGGCCATGGGAGGACGACATAGGATATGCACGGTTGATATGATACATATCGATGAATCAAACAGGCTTGTCTCCACCCCCGCTTATATGCTCGGTCCCGAAATAAAAGACGTTGCAAAGGGCATTAAGAAGCTGGTAGAAAAGGTCGTTGAGATGGCGAATTAGTCATGGAAAATCTGCTGATAACAGGTGGATGCGGTTTTATCGGAAGCAACTTTATCCGTTATGTCTTTACGGAATCCGACTTCTCAGGCAGGTTGATCAACGTAGATAAACTGACCTACGCCGGAAATCCCGAAAATCTTTCCGATATAAGCGCTGCTTTTCCGGATCGATATGTTTTCATCAAGGCCGACATCTGCAGCAGGGAGGATATGGCCGAAATCCTGAAAGGGTATTCGATCGACACGGTTTGTCACTTCGCGGCAGAGTCACATGTTGACCGTTCCATTGTGGGACCCGATGATTTTATCAGGACAAATATCGTGGGGACTTTTAACCTACTTGAAATAGTGAGAGAGATGGAGGGCGGCTTTAATCTTTTTCACCACATCAGCACGGATGAAGTGTTCGGCAGCCTCGGAAAAACCGGATATTTCAGGGAAGACACCCCTTACAGGCCGAACAGCCCTTATTCGGCCTCCAAGGCTTCCTCCGACCATCTTGTTCGCGCCTATGCCAACACATACCATTTGCCTGTAACAATATCCAACTGTTCAAATAATTACGGCCCTTATCAGTTTCCTGAGAAGCTAATTCCTCTAATGATCCTTAACGGCCTTGAAGGAAAGCCCCTTCCCATTTACGGGGACGGTATGAATATTAGAGACTGGCTGTATGTACGCGATCACTGTCGTGCCATATATCTGATAATGGATAAAGGGAAAAAAGGTGAGACATACAACATCGGTGGAAACAGCGAGATAGAAAACATACGGATCGTTGAAACAATCTGTGATATTCTTGATGAGTTGGCATCAAACCCTCTGTCAACGTCACGAAGAGATCTCATAACCTATGTAAAAGACAGGCCGGGTCACGACAGGCGATACGCCATCGATTGCAGCAAGCTGATCAGCGAGCTTGGCTGGAAACCGGAAGAATCTCTCGAATCCGGGCTGCGAAAAACCGTGCGGTGGTATGTGGATAATCCTGAGTGGGTTAACAATGTCAAAAGCGGCGAATATCAATCATGGATAGAAAAGCACTATAAATGAGAAGGGGCCGGGAAGTTGATAATGACAGTAATCTATTCAACTTTCATAAAATTTTCCATATGCAGGGACCTGCCTGAAGTACCCGTTGAACCTTCCTTGACGGATTTAAGAGTCGAAATGCCTGCGTGAAGATCTACAGGAGATATTGGGGCAATATCGGGTTTATCGGTCACAATTATCTCCGGGACAAGATTATGCACCAGGGGCGCATCATAGGATCTTTCCGATGATGATTTATCGAATAGCATTACACCTGATAAATTTCCATCGGCATGGTACACAAAAACATAATTAGTAGAATACAGGATTCGTTTAATCCCATCTTCAAAGGATAAATCTGTGAACCTAACAGATGTTTTTTCATCAAGTATTGATTCATTGCCTTTGATCCAAATATTAAGCTGATTTTTTATTCCGCCAAGAATATCACGAAGCGGCACGGCATCAAAATCAACCGAGATTTTCTTGTTTTTTATTATCAAGCTTCCCTTATCAGTGCCATCCTTGTCCATCGCTTGACGGGTTTCCGCGAAACAGAAGGAGGCAGCACTGAGTATAAGCATTAAACAAATAACCTTTGAAGAAGCAAATTTAAAAAATCTATCCATGGCTTTTCTCCATTAAATATCAACATACTACTGTGCGGTCTTTGCATCGATGATTCGAATAAAATCCACCTTCATCCTCTGCGCGTGTTGAGCCGTCGAAAGATCTTCA
>JAFGDF010000322.1 GCA_016932235.1 Deltaproteobacteria bacterium
AGATGAGCTCATTCCTCATTCTTGTGCCGGAACTAATCATCAAACCGTTTTCTCCCTGATCCTGGGCGTGGGCTTTGTTATCCTTCTTGGGGGCGTTTGATTGAAAGGAACCCGAGATATGGCTCCAAACAAAGACAATAAGCAGACAGGAAAGCCCCCAGAAGATCATGAGATCAAGCAAATATATGGGGTTGCTGGGTACGCATTCTTGCTGAATCTTTTCCTTGCAGTTATGAAACTCCTTCTTGCCTTGTTTTCAGGTAGTCTAGCCATCACTGCCAGCGCTATCGACTCAGGAACTGACACTATCGCATCCTTTTTAATTTATGGCGGTGTCAAGCTGTCCACTCGAAAAACTCGCTCATTTCCAATGGGCTTGTATAAGATCGAGAACGTCGCTTCTGTCGTCGTCGCCCTTTTTATCTTTATTGCAGGTTATGAGATTATCCGTGAGATTCTTTTTCCGCTTGGAAAATTCCCCCATATATCATTATGTTATATTATTTTACTGACTATTGGAACCGTGGCCACATTTCTCTTTGGACGTTATGCGTTATCTATCGGTCGAAAGACAGAAAGTCCCACACTGATTGCTGAGGGGAGACACCGCCAGGTGGATGTCTTATCGTCGATTGTGGTTTTAATTTCAGTCATCCTCAGCTACCTTGACCTCCATTTGAATATCTTGGGCGTTACCATTGATCAGATTGGTGCCATAATAATACTTGTCTTTATAGTCCACGCAGGATGGGAGCTATTATCTGACGGCATGCGGGTGCTTCTTGATGCCTCTATTGATTTTTCTACCCTGGACAATATTCGCGAAATCATAAAAAGCGAACCTCTGGTCAGTGAGATCAAGCATCTTGCCGGGAGAAATGCAGGCAGGTATAGATTTATTCAAGCGACCGTAACCTTAAAGACGGAAAATCTGGAAAAAGCTCATCGGATCAGTGAAGAAATTGAAATAAAAATCCGGAAGCAGATCACTCATGTTGAGAAAGTAATCATCCACTATGAGCCTGAAGATAGAACCTTTGATCGTATCGCGCTCCCCCTTGAAGATGAAAAGGGTCGGATAAGCTTACATTTCGGAGAGGCTCCTTATTTTGGCATCGCATACATAAATCGAAAAGACAAAGAGATCATAAAGCAAGAGGTCATGAAGAATCCACACACATCAGTAGAAACTGCGAAGGGCATTCATGTGGCCGAGTGGTTAGTGCAGAGGGGGCTTGAACACGTTGGAATAAAGGAGGATGTTTCCCATAAAGGACCGGGGTATGTACTTTCGAATGGAGGTGTAAAAATACATATCATAAGAGCAAACCACATGGACCAGGCCATCAGCGAGATCATCGCAGAGGGTCTGTGAATAATTAATGTCTTCGGATCACCTTTAAATAATGAAATCAGAATCTTATCAGGAGCCTGTCGGATTTTGTCCGGCAGACTGCCAGATACTGGACGTTACAAATTCACAAGATGCTTAAATGGTTCGAGCATCACATGAGACTGTATTCTTATGCCTCCACATAGCGCAGTCTCCTGAGTTTGATCAACACATGGACCTCTTTGCCTTCTTCAATGGACATTTCGTCAAATGCTGCAGCAGGCAATTCCGCAAGAAGGCTGTTTTTCCCGACAGAGACACGTACTCTTACCATGGCATTATGCCGTGTGATTTCATCCACCCTTCCTACAAAACGGTTCAGTGCAGGACCTGGAGGTTTTTTATCTGATATGTATATATTATCCGGAGATATGGCGATCTTTCTTATATTGATCCCATCGTAAGGTAAGATTATGTTCATATCATCAGATGAAACTTCAACAAGCCCGGATGCGAGGACGCGTGATTTTTTACACTCTATGATATTGGGCATTCCAATGAATTCCGAAACAACGGTGCTGAACGGATTAAAAAAAAGCTCCTTCGGGGATGAAACCTGTTCTATTTCCCCATCAGACATCAGGGCGATTCTATCCGCTATTTCCTCCGCCTCCCTGAGGTTATGCGTTACATATATTGTCGTGACATTTAAATCTTTAAAAAGGGCTTTTAGTTCACTCCGTAAATATTTTGATGTCTGGTGGTCAAGGTTTGAGGTCGGTTCGTCAAGAAGCAGGATACCCGGTGACGGCGCAAGAGAACGGGCGAGGGCAACGCGTTTTTTCTCCCCGCCGCTTAACATATCGGGATATCGCCTTGCAAGACTCTTTATGCGCATCATCTCCATCAGGTATGATACGCGTTCATTCAAAGCATCCTTATCAAGCCCCGAAGCCCGCAGTCCAAAAGCGATGTTGGATTCCACGGTAAGGTGCGGGAAAAGGGCAAGATCCTGGAATAAATAACCTACTCCCCTCCGGCTTGGTTGTAGATTATCCACTTCAACACCGTCAATAAGCACATTTCCCTTGTAATCCGTAACTCCCGCTATGACATTCAGAAGCGTTGTCTTCCCCGCTCCGGTTGTCCCCACAATGACAAACACCTCCTTATGCTCAATCTTGAGATTAAGATCCCTGCATATATGCTTGTTGATATTTACGAGTTTAATTTCAGACACTATTACCCCACTTGCCCACAAAATGCCTTTCCATGAATGAAATGGCCTTTTCAAATAGGAGACACATAATGGAAAGGACTATAAGACATACCAGGATGATATCCACCCTTACGAGGCTTTCGGCCCTCATGATAAGTGCTCCGATTCCCGTTGGTATCGCGATCATCTCCGCAGCAACTAAAACCCGCCATGCCATCCCCGCCTCCAATCTCAGGCCCGTGAAGATATTCGGAAGCGCCAGGGGAATAATTACCCTGAAAAGGATTCGTATCTGGGATGCGCCTAGTGTCTCTGCGACCTGCACGTATTTTTTGTCGACATTCTTGATGCCCGTGGCCGTGTTGTAAACTACCGGAAAGAATGAGCATATAAATATAATGGTAATAGGCAGCATCTCGTTTATCCCTATCCAGAGCATAAGCAGGGGCAGCCAGCCAAGGGCGGGGATAGGATATAACAGGCTTATTATGGGATTGAGAGTCTTGTGAATAATATTCCGCCATCCCATGATAACACCAACGGCGATGCCTGCAGTGGAGCCGCTCAAGAGACCTATCAGGACACGCATCAGGCTGCTCAGGAAATTTTTACCCAGCACCCCGCTGGTCGTAAGATGGTAAAACTCTATTAATACGGCGGAGAAAGGGGGAAACAGGAATTGTCCCGGGAACAGATTTAATCGCCCAACCATTTCCCATAAAACCAGGAATACCGCGACAGGCAGTATGCCCCAGAGAGATTCGAATTTCTTATTCCTTTCATTCATTAAGAAACCTCAAATCAAGCATATCCTTAGCCTTAAAACCATTCTTAACATATCCCTGCTTTGCCGCGTAATCTATCGCCTCCTGCACCGAATCCGAATCAATATCCGTGGTGTATTCCATTCGGTCCATGGATCTGCAGATAACCTCAGGGGTAATTTTCAACTTCGCAGCCATTTCAGCCGCTTCAGAGGGAAATATCTTGTCCCCGGCTATCTGCAGCTGCCCGGCCATGACCCCGGCCGCTTTCGCAGGGTTATGATTGATCCAGTCGGTCGCCTTCCCCGTAACCTTCACAAGCTTCCTTACAATATCAGGATGATTATCTATCAATTCATCTTTGACTATTAAAACACTCCCCTGCATACCGGGCCACAGGTCCCGGCTGGTTAGCATCATTTTAAATCCATACTCTTCCGACACCGCGGGCCAGTGTTCAGGATTGAAAGACGCGTCAAGCTTTCCCATCTTGATAGCCATTATCTGCATCGGCGGGCTCATCCGCTGTATCCTTTTTAATATCCTGTCTGCGTCAAGACCATATTTCTCTATCGTCTTCATAAGGATAGCATCTACAGGGCCGCCTGCCTGAACGCATCCAACGCGAATATCAGGATTCTCTAAATCTTTTATGTCCTTTATCCTGTCAGGATTTACCGCCAGTCCATATCCATGCTTATGCGTGCCTGCCACAATCTTAACCGGAATTCCTGCATTCGCATGCGCGTTTATGGCCGGTAACAGGCAGAGAAACGCGGCCTGTATATCACCGCGGCCCAGGGCGGCGGCAAGAGACATACCGGTCACATAACTAAAGACGGTCGGCCTTATCCCTTCATCCTCGAACCATCCCTTATCGAGAGATATATACGCGGCAGCGGCGTGGTCGGTAAACTCAACGGCCATATTAATATGAAAACTTTCCTCCGCAGAAACTCTAAAACCAGATAGGAAAATTAACGCTAAAGCGAAAAATAATAATTTTATCCCGTTCATAACGCTTCTCCTGATACCCTTCAGTCTGTATAGTCATTATTTATGTTTCAGACTTTATGCCTGCCTTCCCTTCGCATAAAGGGGATTATGTCCTCTTCTATCCATTTAAGCCATGCCACGATAGTGGCCTTCCTGATGGTAAAGACAAGCCTGTCAAAGTTATCCTTTTCAATATTCTGTCGCCCGCTTATAACCTCCTTCAACTTTTCAAGTCTCCGGATCTGGGCCTGAATCAGATCCTCTACCCCTTCTAACGGAAGCCTGTAAAAAAAGAAGATCTTGACAAGAAATTCCATACGCAGGTCCCGGACATGTTCCACAGGACTCTTGATCCAGTCCAGGAATGCCTTTTCGCCGGCGGGCCGGAGGCTGAATGTCCGTTTGGAAGGCAGGGAATCCTGTATCTCGACGCTGGACTTCAGGAAGCCGTCACGCTCAAGTCTTTTAAGGAGAACATAGAGTTGACTGGTACTCACATGCAAGGTCGATTTGAGTGTATCCCCCAGAAATTGCAGGATTTCATAGCCATGTTTGGGTCCGGACATTAGTGCACCCAGCAAGGCGTATTCGGTGCATGGCTTGTTTTTCATAGAAAGCTCTTAACAATCAAAAATTCCATGGTAAAATATTCCAGGATAGAATAGTTGTCAAGTGAAAACCCTTTTGAATCATACCCTCACAACGGGACAATGGAGAAAGGAAGTAATATCCCTGACTAAAGCCGAAGTATGCATGTACATGTCATTGCATGATATGCCGGATTCAGCCCGACCAATATTCCTGCTTCCCGGAACGTAAGAAGCCTGTCATAATTTATTGAAAATCGTTGCGGCTTTTATTACAATCCTTCGTCACGGCCATTAAGCGAGTGTAACAGGAAATCTTTCTTTATGGATTCAAAAAATGACGGATAAAAAAGACACATCAGATATGGTAGGTTCATATACAGAATCAGATAGCGTGGAATTATTTGATGATATTTTTAGCGAACAAATTGACGATTCAACGGAGAAACCTTCAGAAAAAGACATGGGTATCTCGAATGCGGATATCAGGGATGTTGCGTGCAGACTGAATATAGTTACCGGCCCCCTGAAGGGGAATTCTTTTGAAATCAGTAAAGAAGTCACATTTATTGGAAGGACTCAGGATAATGATATAGAGATAAATGATAGAACCATCTCAAGGAAACATCTGAAAATAACCAGGAAAAACAACAGATTTTTTATAGAGGATTTGGGGTCTCACAACGGTCTTGCAGTGGATAGCAATCGAGTTGAATCTTTCGAAGAGATTGAATTGGTAGAGGGTAGAGTTTATTCTATTGGTGATACAGCATTCAGCATTGTCCGGTTAGGAAATTGCAGTTGAAAAAATACCGAATGAATGTAAATAAACCGATGAAATAACAATAACTCAAAATCCGGTTGTCTGAATCGCGGCATGGGGCGATCTTTATGCAATTTCCCAAACGGACAAGGCTGATTTCAGCCTTTACCGAGTTTCTTTCTGGCGTATTCAATGAGCCCCCCTGCAGAGATCAGTTCATTAACAAAATCAGGGTAAGCGATGGCCCTGAAAACAAGATCCCTGGAAATATCCCTGATTTCCCCTGTGGCTAAATCGACCTCCAGAATGTCGCCGTTCTCAATCTTTTCCGAAGCCTCGGCACACTCCAGCAAAGGCAATCCGATATTTATAGCGTTACGAAAGAAAATCCGGGCGAAGCTAATCGCTATCACGCATGAGATGCCCGCGCCCTTGACTGCCAGAGGCGCGAATTCTCTTGAAGATCCGCAGCCGAAGTTGCTGGAAGCGACAATGATGTCACCGGTTTTCACTCTTTTCGAGAAATCCGGGTCGATATTCTCCATGCAATGCCTTCCCAGGTCGGACGGTTCTGATAAACCTGAATAGCGGCCTGAGATGATGGCATCAGTATCTATGTCAGCGCCAAACTTATGGACCTGTCCTTTGATCATCAATTCCCCCTTATAATATTCTGACTCCTGAATATTTAGACTACTTCATCCGGACCGGTAATCCTTCCCGTGACTGCACCTGCAGCGGCTACGGCCGGACTGGTCAGGTATACCTCGGACTGCGGGCTTCCCATCCTGGCGATAAAGTTGCGGTTTGTGGTGGAAAGGCATTTTTCTCCTGCAGCCAGGACGCCCATACTGGCGCCCGGACACGGCCCGCATTCGGGTGGACCGATAATCGCTCCCGCTTCAACAAAGACTTCTATCAGCCCCTCTTTCAGCGCCTGCAGGTATATGCGCTGGGAACCAGGGAATATAAGGCAGCGCACCCTGGGATTTATTTTCCTTCCATTGAGTATCCGGGCCGCCACCTGCAAATCTTCCAGGTGGCCGTTGGTGCAACTGCCGATCACAACCTGGTCTATATGGATATCGCTGAAGTGAGAAACGCCCCTGGTGTTTGCCGGTGAGTGAGGTGCGGCAACCTGGGGCTCAATGGCCGAAACGTCATATTCAATACCCCTGGAATATACATCATCGTCATCAGGTCGATGTATTGTGTAAGGACGTTTTGCCTTATCCTTGATGTAATCCAGTGTTTTTTGATCCACGGGCATTATGCCGGTCTTTGCGCCGGCCTCGACAGCCATATTAGCCATGGTAAAGCGGCCGCTCATGGGGAGAGACTCTATCGCCTCGCCGCCGAATTCTATTGCCGAATACAGGGCGCCGTCTACCCCGATATCGCCGATAGTATAGAGTATCAAGTCCTTTCCGCTTACCCACCGGGGCAGTTCTCCGTGATAAGTCAGCTTGATTGTCGGCGGGACCTTCATCCAGATTTCACCTGTTGCCATGGCATAGGCAATATCGGTCGATCCCATGCCGGTGGCGAGAGCGCCCATAGCTCCTCCCGTGCAGGTATGTGAGTCTGCTCCCACTACTATATCACCGGGCAATATCAGACCTTGCTCGGGCATTACTATATGCGCTATACCCGCTGACTGACCAAGCTCAAAGTACCGCGTTTCCTGCTCGTATGCAAAATCTCGAAGTTGTTTGGCCTGCTCTGCAGAAGCAATGTCCTTGTTAGGCACAAAATGGTCCGGTATAAGAACAATTTTTGCCGGATCAAAGACCTTATCCACACCTATCAGGCGAAATTGTTTAATAGCCAGTGGGCCTGTACAGTCGTGAGCCATGACCAGGTCAACCCTGACACTTACTATTTCCCCCGGAGTTACACTTTTTTTACCGCAGTGAGCGGCGATTATTTTCTCGACTACAGTCAATGTCATGCTCCTGAAAAATTTCTATCGTAACGGTTTTCGAAAATCGGTTCCTACCCGGGTCTTGGTTCCGGGAAAGAACAAGCCTATGTGTACTTTTCTTCCATTTTCCTAACCTCAGGCACACCGATTATCTCGTTAAATTCCGACCAGCTGGTTAGATCGTCAATATATGATTGAGGTGAATATGTTTCCTTCAGCTTTTCTAAGGTGCGGATCATCGCCCTTGTAGCCGAAAGAAGGGTCGTTAATGGAAAACATACCATTTTAAAACCGATTTCCTGCGCCTGCCGTGAATCGATCAGCGGCGTCTTGCCTCCTTCCACCAGGTTAACCATCAAAGGTATTTTTACCTCCTGAACAGCCTTCTTCATCTGATCGATGGTTTCATAGGCATCAATTAAAATAAAATCAGCCCCTGCCTGGCTGTATAATTTTGCCCGTTTCAGCGCCTCATCGAAGCCGTGCGTAGCAATAGCGTCCGTACGTGCTCCAACAACAAAATCCGGATCATACTCGTTTCTGGAATCAATAGCCGCCCTTATTTTTCCGACCATTTCACCGGACGGGATAATATTTTTCCCAGCCATATGCCCGCATTTCTTCGGCCATACCTGATCTTCGATAAATAACCCGGCGGCCCCTCCTCCGATATATTCCTTGATGGTCCTGTAGACATTTATCGAGTTCCCGTAGCCGGTATCTGCATCCGTCATGAGAGGTATATTTACCGATCTGGCAATGTATGTAACCCTTTCGCACATCTCCTTGAATGAAACAAGCCCGACATCCGGCATTCCAAGGAGGCTTGCGGCCGTTCCATAACCCGTATGAGTTATAATTTTGAAGCCCGCCCTCTCTGCCAGTTTCGCCGATAGAGAATCATATACACCGGGCATAAAAATAGTCCCCGGCTGATTAATCATTTCCCTGTATTTGGTACTCCCTTTGATATACATGGTCTTACTCCTGTTTAATGTATTTACCCGTCCTTTGCGAGTTTCTTCCAGTATCGCTATTCTGAACCAAAAGCGCTTCCACGTGGAGTGGGTGCACCTGGTGTTTGATACTTATTTTTCGGGGATGGAATATAGAGATTTTCCCCTTGTGTGTCAAGCTATTAATAACGCCAGAATCCACCATCCAGTTATCGGAATCGCAGCATGGGCAGCTCTTTCTATCGGCGTAAACCTGTAAATATGATGCGGCAGGGAATATGGTCACCGCATGTATCAGTCTGAAGATCGGATGTGTATCTGCCCGCATCATGGCAGAAGAATAAGCCGAAATATATGTCTTAAAGAATATTCAGCGTCTTATATCTCTACCGCCGCATTAAAACCCTCATGCACCGCTTCCTTGATAGTCCTGGGTTTCAGGCAGTCTCCAATGAAATGGACATCGGGAACGATATCTGTGAAGATATTTACAAGCTCCGTGCGCGGTTTAAGTCCAAGGGAAAGGACAACCGTTTCCGCGTTCAGCGAGTGCCGCTTCCATGCCTTATCAATAATAATAACACCCTCATCAGTGATTTTCTCCAATTTGACTTCCGTCAGGAAAGTCACCCCTTTCTCCTCAAGCAGATCACCCAGACCACGTGGCCATCCGGAGGAAAGTGTCTGGAAATCCAGCATATCAATAACCTGAACCTTTTTCCCGTCTTCTGCAAGTTGCAGCGCGCTTTCAGCGCCGGTCGATCCGCCTCCTGCCATCAGAACCGTCTCTCCAACCTTGACATTACCCAGGTCAACATCACCTACCCAGACAACATTGCTCAGGTTAACGCCCGGAATTTCAGGTATCACAGGGTCGGAACCAACCGCGACAATAACCGCATCAGGCCTTTCTGCTTTAACAAGATCTGGATTGGAATTACTGTTCAGCCTGACGGTTATCCCTGGGGTTTTTTCGGTTTGACGGATGATCCATGCCAGGTAACGCCTGAGATCGGCCTTAATGGGCAAACTTGCCGCCGGGACAAGATTTCCTCCAAGCCTGTCGGATTTCTCAAACAGGACCACTTCATGGCCCCTGCAGGCGGCGGTAATAGCCGCCTGCATACCGCCCGGACCACCGCCTATAATAACTACCTTTTTCTTGTATTTTGCTGGGGCCATATCAGCATAATCCAGCTCTCTGCCAAGTGTTGGATTCACGGCACAACGGATGGGGAAAAAATTGGCCGTCCGCTTATTGCATGTGTGACATCGAAGGCAGGGTCTTATATCCTCAAACTGACCGCGCCGGGTCTTGTTAACCATTTCGGGATCAGCCAGCAGGGCACGGGCCATAGCCACGATATCCGCTTTTCCTTCCGCGATTATCCTGTCAGCCGTCTCCATATCACTTATGGAACCTACGGTCGTTATAGGAACATCAAGTTCCTTTCTAAACCTTTCAGCGTAATGCACATTATAAGCGTGAGGGAAATACGTCGGCTGTATCATGTGGGGAATAATCTTGGGGTGAGCAAGAAGCCCTGCCGACACATGAAGAAGGTCTATCTTGTCCTGGATCATTTTGACAAACTCAATCGTTTCCTCTTCCTGCATGCCACCTGGCACCAGTTCATTAGCGCTGATCCGGTATTCGATTGCAAGACTGTTGCCGACCTTGTTTCGAATCGCCTCCAGCACCTCAATGGCAAAACGGGCCCTGTTATTAAGGCTTCCTCCGTAAGCATCCGTCCGTTTATTCGTGTAGGGAGATAAAAACTGGCTGATAAGGTGACCGTGGGCCCCGTGAACCATTATCATTTCAAACCCGGCCCTCAGACATCTGTATGCGGCATCAGCAAAATGGTCTCTAACAGTGTCAATCATTTCCTGATCCATCTCCTTAACCGGCCTTATGCTTCTGCCTTCCCGCCGCGCCGCGATCTCTTCCATGACAGCCGGAATGGGGGACGGCCCGATAGTGGGCCGGCCATTAAGGACATATCTGCCGGGATGGTGAATCTCTATTGAAAGCTTCGCTCCATATCTGTGAACTTCTTCCACCAGGACACTTAACCCGTTTATGACCCTGTCATCCCCGAGATTTAACTGGAATTCATGGCCTTTGGCATACTCAAAATCGATGGGAGATTCGCCAATGGTGATGATCCCTGCTCCACCCCTGGCAAAGTTTTTATAATAGGCGACCATCTCCCTTGTCACGAAGCCGTCGTGTGTTGTCAGCATATAACAGGCCGGAGCCAGTTCCAATCTGTTCTTGACTACCACATTCCCGAATCTGAATGGTGATAAAACATATTGAAATCTGTGCATTTTTCCCTCCGCCTCTCTTAGATAATAAGATAACAACAATTAAATTGGAAAAATACCCCGTGCAATTTCATAACCGGACCCATCATTCCTTGAATAATTTTTCAGGCACATATACGAATCCTTCCATTATTCTCCTTGATGTCCGTCCGAATGCGGCCAGTTTTATTTCTGGCCCGTCTTTGGTATTTTCCACATCCACCTCAATGGATATGGTACCGCTTGGGTGACCAATGTTTATCTTTTTTGCCTCAATACCTTTTCGAGAGCATACTTTGTTTACGAGAGTGCCTTCAATCATCGCTGCAACTCCCGTGCTGACCGTGCCTGTCCCGGGATAGGTTTTATGCATCACCTGCATGAAGAAAAGACGGGACACAAAATCAATGGCATCTTTTTCTATCAATGCTCCGTCAGCAAAGCTCTTGTATGAAGTCGGCTCGCTGATAAAAGCGATCATCGGTCGCGTGGGGCTCTGTATCCGGGCTTTTTGAGCATCGTCGGCCAGACCAAGCATTTTTGAGACGGTCCCGCGTAATATTTCAATGGTATCAAGTTTGCTGACAACATTATTGTCGTCAGGGCCTTCTGTGCCGGAAAATCCAAGTACTTCAGATTTTAGAAAACAGACAGGATTTCCTGCATCCACCACGGACACCTCGATTTCACCGATTGACGGAACAGAGATGGTATCTATTGCATTACCTGTGGGAAGAATCTTTCCGTTCACGGTTCCACCAGTAGCCGAATAATCAAGGAGAATCTTGCTGCCGGTTCCCGGGACACCATCGACAACAAAATCACCGGTGTACCTGGCCTTTCCTCCCAGGGTGGCGACGTAGGCCTTAAGGATCTTGCGCGTGTTTGTGTTATAGATACGAACAATGGTTTCCGGCTCTTTGGCCTGAACCAATCCTTCATCTATAGCGAACGGACCCACTCCGGAGGATATATTTCCGCAATTTCCCCCGAAATCTATAATAGGATCGAGGATACTGACCTGGGCCATCGTATAATTGACATCAGCATCATCTCTCTCCGACGGTCCGATAATAGCACATTTGCTGGTCAGCGGATCGGCCCCTCCCAATCCGTCAATCTGACGGATGTCAGGACTGCCGAAAATGGCCAGAATAATCTTCTCTCTCATTTTCGGATCCTGCGGAAGATCCTTTTCATGGACATATACCCCCTTACTTGTTCCTCCGCGCTGAATAACACATGGTATCTTTCTGAATTCATTCATTGCTTCAATCCCCTTTATCTGACAAGATCAGCCAGATCGGAAATATTTGTGACCTCATGAAGGTTATCCACTGTCTCGATAATCTTTTCCCTCCTGTCCTGATCGATGAACTTTTCTGTCAGGGCATGGAATTTCGTAAGAATTTCATCTTTTGATGCAGGATTCTCAGGATCTCCTTTAGGAAAATCCACATGTGCCTCAAATATGCGACCATCAGTCATTTCCGCCACTAACGTGGCAGGATAAGCCTTGGGATACATAGCCTCAGCCTCGGGGTCCATCTCCCAGGTGACCTTCTGAGCAAGCTCCAATACATCGGGATCACCGAGTGACTCGACTTTGAATTCATCTATCCCGGTCCTGTTTTTACAGACGGCAACGGCAATAGCCCATGGAAGACTGAATTGCGCGTCCACATGCGTTTCAGGTTTACGCTTTCGATCTTCAGGATTACAGAGGGCGCGAATACTGAAATCTCCTACCTTGGCCAGGATATTCTTAACGTTTTTGGCGCGAACACCCTGACGATAAAGATCGAGCGCGCAGTCGGCGACCGGGCTTGAAAAGCGGCAGCACGCATGGACCTTAATGCTCGTATCCATCATTTCCCATTTTTTACCAAGCGTATCCGTGATCCTCCCGTAATCATACTGGTCCTTGAATGAAAAAGCCCTTATCAGGCCGTTTGGTCCATCAAGAACCGTCCCTGAGCCTCTATAGGATTTTTCCGCAAGTAAAGCGGCCAGAACACCACCCATTGCAGGGTGGCCGGCCTGAAGCGGTTTCTGCCAGGCTCCATCGCCGGTGCACTCAAAGGTGCCTGCTGAGAAGCTCGCTGCGATGCCCAGGGCATACTTGGTGCGCAGGAGATCAAGTCCCATTGCAGTGGCGCAGGCCGCTGCCGCACCAAAAACACCGCATGTCCCCGTGGGATGGAATCCCTGGTAATAAGATTTGCCGAGAAGAGACTCTCCCAGCCGGATCATTACTTCAAGGCCGAGAATAAAGGAACGCATGAGTTCCTTTCCGGTAATGCCGAGCTTCTCCCCCATCGCGAAAACCGCGGGAAATACTGCGACTGACGGATGCATCGTTCCTTCTCTGTGATCATCGTCAAAATCAAAGCTATGACCCATTGTCCCATTAATCATCGCCGCGTTCATCATGGATGTCTTTATTCCACGAGCAATTACAGAGCTGTGGGGATTGCCCCCTTCCATATTCATCACCTCAGCCAGGATCTTTACCTGGGGCTGCTGAGAAGCCCCTATCGAACATCCGATTACATCAAGAATATATTCTTTTACCTTTTTTATTGTTTCGGAAGGCAATGCCTCGTATTTTTCTCTGATAAGGAATTCAGCCAATACGTCGCTTACGCTCTTCCCTTCACTAACCTGATTCATAAATTTACCTCTCCTGATAAATAATTTTTAATCTTAACTGTTCAAAAAACTTATGCCATACCTAATTTACGCAGACTTTTAATCAAAGATCTTTAATAATATGATCAAGACCCAGCCTTTCAAGTGTCTGGGGCAGGGGTTTCCCGGTCTCGCCATCCCAACCCATCTGTTCATAGTAGTTTCTCCTGGCCGCCTCCCAGTGCGGCATAACGGATATACCATCGACAGGACCATCCACCGGCGTGGAGCCGTACCGGATAGAGGGTCTTTCAACATCCTTTGTAAGGCCGTGCCGGAAGTTAAACACCCTTAAAAGATTGATTATCCTTCTTCCTGCATCCATTGCCTTTGGTATGTCGAAATCCCAGGATGTGGCCGCATTCAGGCAGTCGAGCATCATGTTGAAATTATTCACGCATAAGCGGCATAAGCCAAGTGAATCCTCAAACTGACGCCTTCCGTTCAGCTTTGCGTTCTGGGTTGAAACAGCGATAGGATCAAAACGGTCCTTAAGCGGCGGAAGACCCAGATCCTCTGTCTGTGCGAAACCTCCCGTTGACTCGATGGTCCCGGTATTGGAAAAACAGGTATCCATCATTTCAGCCCAGTTGCCGCGATGATCATGACCTCTCGGAGACGCCCCCTTCTCAGTGTACACAGCACATTCCAGCGCTTCTCCGCCTAAAGACTCTGCCGCGCGCTTTACCCCCTCGCTAAACAGCTTCCCGCATCCCTCCTTGTTAGCTATCTTTTTCAGCATCTTGACCGTAGCCTCGACATCTCCCCATTTCATCTCAATCCCGTCAAGATCATCTTTCGTCAGGATGCCCTTTTCATAACATTCCATTATCCACCCGATCAGATACCCGGTCTCATTCATATCGATCCCGAGACGGTCAACCAGATTGGATAACATCACGGCCGCTCCGGGATCTGTCTGACCGATTACGGATCCCATGGCGGCCATGGCCTCATATTCCGGCTCTTCTCCCACAAAACCCTTATAGGGCCCTTCAGTAACCTCGACCATATGAACATGATTCATGCGGCACGCCCAGCATGGAGTGCTCTTAAGCTTGAAATGTGTCCGGAGATACTGCCCGGAAAGATTTTCATGTTCAGGAAAGATATTTGTCGTATAGTTCTTGATCGGAAGCATACCAATCTTATCCATAAGCGACACGGCCCCGGCCGTACCCCAGTTTGTGAGTATGGGATCAGCCTCCTTGGCATGCTCAAAAACCTTTCTCGCGGCATCGGAAAGTGCCTCGGGGTCCGCCACCTTCACCTTGCCCTTGCCCCGTTCCACGGATATGGCCTTTAATCTCTTCGAACCAAGTACCGCACCAATACCATTATGCGCGGCCACATGTCCGTGATCTCCGCACAGAATGGCAAATCGAACCAGATTTTCTCCTCCGGGACCAATGCTGTATACACTGCATGACTTACCTAACTCTTTTTTTACTGTCTCTTCCGTCTCCCATGTGTCTTTACCGATCAGATTATCCGCGTCAACCAGCTCGGCCTTGCCGTTCGATATATGAAGCCGTTTCCAGCTCTTTGCCTTCCCCTTGATCACCATGCCGAGAAAGCCGGAAAGCCTCAGAAACGCCCCGAAAAATCCGTTTGCCTGAGTCGCCCCGGCCATATTCGTCATCGGGCCTTTGGTCACGGCGGAAAATGTGCCTGATCCAGCTACTTTTGTCCCGGCCAGGGGCCCTGTGAATATCATAACCCTGTTTTCAGGATCAGACCATTCCACTCCCGGGGGCACCTCTTCATATAAAAATTTCGCTCCTAGCCCTGTTCCTCCCAGATATTTCTTTACTATTTCTTCATCGAGATCCTCCACCCTGATTTCTTCTTTATCAAGGTCAACACGGAGGATTTTGAAAGAGTTTTGATGTATAGCCTTCATCTTTTCTTCTCCTTTAATGTATTAATAATCCGCAGTAATATCAGGTCAGGAAATTGCAATTGAAAGAATACCGGATGACTGTAAATGTAGTAAAGCCTCATGGCCCTCCGGGTCTCCACAATGCATGAAAATAGCACCATGTGGTCTCAGGGCCGTGGCCTGGGGAGCCCTTTTTACGGCGAAGACCCGGGTAGCAAAGTA
>JAFGDF010000049.1 GCA_016932235.1 Deltaproteobacteria bacterium
ATTCACAAAACGATGAGGAAGCATACAATGACCTATGAAACATTTGATGTTGTAGTTGTGCCATTCCCATTTACTGATTCTGCTCAAACAAAAAAAAGACCGGCCCTTGTGCTGTCGGGAAATTCCAACTTCGGAAATAAAATTGGCCACTCTGTTTTGGCTATGATCACAAGCAAGAAAAATGCGCCCTGGCCATTAGACAGTGATATTATAAATAAAAAACAGTCTGGATTAACAGCACCCTCAGTTGTGAGAATGAAATTGTTCACCCTGGATAATAGGTTTATAATAAGAAAAATTGGTCACTTGTCGGATAACGATCAAAAAAAGGTCAAACAAAGCCTTTCACAAATCTTCGATTATCTGTAATATTCAGATCCAACGCGGCTGTGGGGCGCGCAGCGTAGCAAGCGTCCCGCACAAGTCGATTGATACTGTTTCTCTCTTATATCGAAATCCCTTTTTTCGACAAAGCAAAACCTATCAGCCCGCTTAACGCCTCCATCGTATTACTGAGTCTGCGTTTCCAGAATGCCTTTCAGGTTGTCAAGACTTTTTTTGGTCTCCTTGCACATCAGCCCCGACATCACCGGCGACAATATCTTGAGAAACCCGCCCACCTTTATATCATACGCGATAGTGAAGGTTGTGCCTCCCTCAAGAGGATTATAAGTCACCCGTTCCTCGATCGCTATATTGCCGCAAGTAATGTTCTTGACCCACTTTTTGTTTGACTCGTATTCCGTGGTGATGGCGGACCATTTCATGCTCAGCCCAACTAATGAGTAGTGAGAATTAGTTCCCGCATATTGGATAAATGAAAAAAAATTATCGTTTATTAGATATTTCGGAATTTTTCTTATGTTAAGATCAGCACTTACTCTGTCAATATTTGGTCGAACAGTTGTAGATTAATAGGATTTTGGTGGAGTATTGTAACTATTTTTTCCTTTTTTACAAGGAGGAAACGTGAATTAACCAAGGAGGTTGATCAGCATCTTTGCATTCGTCACCGCCTGGGCTTTTGCGTGGTTATTGAAAAATGCGTAAAGTTTATGCGTCTTTTCAGCGATCCGCCTTATCTTTGGAATCCATTCCAGCAATTCTTTTTCGGAATAGAGATAATCGTACCTCGTCCTGGAATCACCGCTGTACCATTTCTCCCCGTTACGGCCATGGAACCGGATATATCCAAGATCCGAAGTGGTCTTGATAACAGCCGGCACCAGTGACGCTAGATCCGGCTCATCAACGCACACGAATCCCGCTCCAAGATCATTCAGGCTCTGATATACGGAATCCTTCAGCCACTCCCTTTGACGGAATTCAACAGATACCCTGAGTGGGCGCAATCTGTCAATCAGCGATTTGAGATAGATTCTATTCTCAGGCGTATAATGAAAACTCTGTGGAAACTGCAGGAGTATAGCGCCGAGTTGACCGGCTTCAATAAAGGGTGAAATACCATCCAGGAAAAGAGGCGTAACTTTTGTAAGTGAATCCTCCTGGATCTCATGAGTCATCTGACGATTGGCCTTGATGACGAATTCAAGCGCGCTGCCCGATTTTTCTATCATCTTTTTCGACTGCGTTTCATCGGGCATCCGGTAATACGTAAAATTCAGCTCAACGGCCTTAAAATGTCTTGAATAGTACCTGAGGAAACTTTCCTGTCCCAACCCCTCGGGATAAAAATTTATTTTCCAGTCAGGATATGAAAAGCCCGAAGTCCCTACTATTATTTCCGACATGATTGGGGTTCTATTTTAACGTGGATTTAAGCTTACTTAAAAAAGAAAGGCCTAAGGTTTAGGGATAAAGATTTTCTTACCGCAGCCCATATACCGTAGACCTTTAACCATGATCATTTATTTTATCGAGCAATAATCTCCTCACATTTTTTTACAACCACATCAGCAGTAAAACCGAATTTCTCCATTAATATCCCGCCCGGCGCTGATGCCCCGAATCGGGTGATCCCGATAAAAGCGCCCTTTCCTTTCGCATATCTTTCCCAGCCCATGGGCAGGCCGGCCTCCACTATTACTCTGGACTTTATATCAGGGATCAGGACCCTGTCCTTATATTCCTGAGGATTCTTTTCAAAAAGCTCAATGCTGGGCATGCTCACCACTCGCGCTTTTATACCATTTTTCCTCAGTATCCCAGCAGCCTCAAGGGAAATATGCACTTCCGAACCGGTGGCTATAATGATAATTTCAGGCTTACCATCGGGATCGCTGAGGATGTATCCCCCTTTTGCCAGGCCTTCAGCAGGTCCTAATCGAGTTCTGTCCAGTACGGGTAAATTTTGGCGGCTCAGTATCAGCGCTACCGGGCCGTCTGATATCCTGATCGCCTGGCGCCATGCCTCCGCCGTTTCGGTAGCGTCCGCCGGCCTGATCACCGTCAGCCCGGGAATCGCCCGCAGACTCGCCAGATGCTCAACCGGCTGATGAGTTGGCCCGTCTTCACCCACGGCGATACTGTCATGAGTGAAAACATATATCACATGGAGCTTCATGAGGCTTGCGAGACGAATTGCCGGCCGCATGTAATCCGCGAAAACCAGGAATGTGCCTCCGTATGGTATAAGGCCCTTGTGCAGTGCCAGGCCTGAAAGGATTGCTCCCATAGCGTGTTCCCTGACGCCAAAACGGATATTCCGTCCATCATATGCCCCCTTCTGGAAATCATGGGAAGATCTGATAAGAGTCTTGTTTGAAGGCGCGAGATCCGCAGATCCCCCTATGAGAGCAGGAAGATTTTCCGCTACGCCATTCACTATCTGCCCTGAAGCGGATCGTGTTGCTATGGCTCCGGACTCTTTTCCGAACACCGGGATATTACTGTCCCAACCATCGGCAAGTTCTCCTTTAATATCCTGAATCCATCTTTCGGCAAGCTCAGGAAAAACCTGACCATATGATTCGAATTTTGCCTTCCACCCGGCTTCGGCCTTTTCACCTTGTTCAATGGACTTTCTGAATATCTTCAGCGCCTGCTCAGGGATCATAAAGCTTGAATCCTCAGGCCATGCCAGATTCTTTTTCGTAAGCCTTACCTCATCTTCCCCTAATGGTTCCCCATGCGCTGAAGCGCTGTCCTGTTTGTTCGGACTGCCAAAAGCTATGTGAGTGCGCAAAATAATTAAGGAGGGCCTCTCCGCTTCATGCTTCGCGTCATTCAGCGCCTTGAAAATCGCCCCGGTATCATTGCCATCATTCACTCTAAGGACATGCCAGTTGTACGCCCTGAACCTTGACTCGACATCTTCGGTAAAGGTAAGATCCGTAGTTCCTTCTATGGAGATCTGATTGCTGTCATAAATACATATCAACTTTGAAAGCCCCAAATGCCCCGCAAAAGAAGCGGCTTCGGATGTCACGCCTTCCATGAAATCACCATCACCGCACATCACGTAGGTGTAATGGTTAACAATATCATTTCCCGGTCTGTTAAAAACAGCCGCGAGATGGCGTTCCGCAAGCGCCATTCCCACGGCGTTCGTGAAACCTTGGCCAAGGGGGCCGGTTGTGGTTTCAACGCCCGGTGCACAGCCATATTCAGGATGGCCGGGCGTTTTGCTCTTCCATTGCCTGAAGTTTTTTATATCATCGAGGCTTAAATCATAACCGGAAAGATGAAGAAGACTGTACAGAAGAACGGAAGCATGTCCCCCCGAAAGAACGAACCTGTCCCGGTCCGGCCATGAAGGGTTTTTTGGATTATGTTTCAATATTTTTGTCCAGAGTATATAGGCTGCCGCCGCCAGACCCATTGGTGCTCCGGGGTGGCCTGAATTCGCTTTCTGAACCGCATCCATGGCGAGTGTTCGAAGGGTATTGATACAAATGTCATCCAAATTTGACGGGCTGGGAACAATCTCCATGATCATATTTATCTCCTTCACTCAAGTATGACGAGAACGGCATCAGCCTCAACCGCATCGCCCTTTTTACATTTTAATTCCTTGATTGTTCCAGATTCAGTCGCCACTATTGGTAACTCCATCTTCATTGCCTCAAGTGTAAGCAGCTCATCATATTCCTCAACAGTATCTCCGGGCTCTACCTTGATATCGATGATTTTGCCTCCCATCGGGGATGTAATTTCACTCACGGCGGACACCTCCTCCATATAATTAAATCATTAATAAATGCTGTTATTCCGGTAAGATAGAGACGTTGCTTCCCGTTTGAAATTATACCCGAAACTCGCATTCATCTGTAACAGGCCCCATAATGACAGTGTGACAGACGACGTTTTATTTCTTTTCTAAACACTCATGGCCCTTTGGGCCACCACGATGCATGAAAATAACAACCTATGGTCGCAGGATCGCGGTATGGGGAGCCCTTTTAA
>JAFGDF010000323.1 GCA_016932235.1 Deltaproteobacteria bacterium
AGCTTCTTTTTGAGCGGAAAGGAATATTTCCTTATCATGAGACATGGCATACTCCAGCGCCTTTATGGACTTATCCCTTCCGACAAAAAGAGGAACCACCATATTGGGAAAAACAACAACATCTCTCAATGGAAGAATAGGATATTGCGATTTTTCGCCTTCAAGAAACTCTATTGTATTTTTTTTATTTATATTAAACATTCCTTAAGCGTATCCTGCCTTATTTTCGTATAATAACAACGGGTTTTCTCCCTTTGTAATGACTTCATCGCCGATAACACATTCCCGGACATCAGGCATGCTGGGAATATCATACATGATATCCAGCATTACGGATTCAAGGATAGCCCGCAGTCCCCTTGCCCCGGATTTTCGTTTGATAGCATCCCTGGCAATAGCTTGATATGCCTCGTCGGTGAACTTCAAATTAACACCCTCTATCTCAAAAAGCTTTTTATATTGTTTTACCAGGGCGTTTTTCGGCTCAGTTAGAATTCTTACAAGTGCTTCCATACTCAGTGTGGTCAATGTCGCGATAATGGGAATCCTTCCGATAAACTCCGGGATAAGCCCGAATTTGATGAGATCTTCGGGTTGGACGAACTGCATAATCTGGTCCATATCAAAATCCTGCTGACTTTGAATCTCAGCCTCAAATCCCATTGTCTTGCTGCCTATACGGCTTCTTATAATTTTATCCAGACCGTTAAAAGTGCCTCCACAGATAAAAAGGATATTACTCGTATCCACCTTCACGAAATCTTGCTGAGGATGCTTCCTTCCGCCCTTTGGCGGAACGCTCGCAAGTGTGCCCTCGATAATTTTAAGCAGGGCCTGCTGAACACCCTCTCCTGAGACATCTCTCGTTATTGAAGGACTATCTGATTTTCGCGCTATTTTGTCTATTTCATCAATATACACAATCCCTTTACAGGCTGATTCCACTTCATAATCTGCGATTTGAACCAGATTAAGAATAATATTTTCGACATCCTCACCCACATAACCGGCTTCCGTAAGGGTCGTTGCATCTGCAATTGTAAATGGAACCTTGAGTATCCTCGCGAGTGTCTGGGCAAGAAGAGTTTTACCTGAGCCAGTCGGCCCTATTAGTAATATATTGCTCTTTTGTATCTCAACATCTTCCATGTCGGTTGATGTCTCAATCCGTTTGTAATGATTATGCACCGCTACAGAGAGTATTTTTTTCGGCCGTTCCTGATCTATGACATACTGGTCCAAAAGCTCTTTAATCTCAACCGGCTTCGGCAAAGCCAGGTTCGTTTCCTTTTCCTCTCCATACTCCTCGTCTATTATTTCGGTGCATAGCTGGATACATTCGTCACAGATATAGACCGAAGGCCCCGCGATCAGTTTTTTTACTTCGTCCTGACTTTTTCCACAAAAGGAACACAACAGGTCATCATTGGGATCATCTTTTTTTTGCATGAATTCACTCCCCTATCTTCTTATTCCCGTCATGGGTTTCTCTGGTAGTGATGACTTTATCTACTATACCATAATCCACCGCTTCTTCACTGCTCATGAAAAAATCGCGTTCAGTATCCCGAGTTATCTTTTCAATGGGCTGTCCCGTATGTTTTACGAGTATCTCATGAATGGTCTGTTTGACCTTCATGATCTCCTTCGCCTGGATATCAATGTCCGTCGCCTGACCCTGAACACCGCCAAGAGGCTGGTGAATCATAACACGCGCATGGGGCAGGGAATACCTTTTACCCTTTGTCCCGGCAGCGAGGAGCAACGCTCCCATGCTGGTGGCCTGCCCCATGCAGATGGTCGCCACACTCGGCTTTATGTACTGCATCGTATCATATATCGCCAAACCGGCGGAAACGGAGCCACCAGGCGAGTTTATATAGATATTAATATCCTTGTCCGGGTCCTCGGATTCCAGAAAAAGCATCTGAGCAATGATCGTATTCGCCATACCATCGTGGATCTGTTCTCCGATAAAAACAATTCGATCCTTTAAAAGCCTTGAATATATATCATAAGCACGTTCACCACGATTAGATTGTTCAACTACAATTGGAATAAGCATCTTTTCCCGTCCTCTTCGTTCTTAAAATTTTGAATTACTGTTTCACTGTTCATCTCCATAACAAGCATACAATCTTGAGGGCGGCAGTGATTATATGAGACAGGGTTAATTCACCTTGTTTAATTTATCTGCGGCAATTTCCTCTATCTTAGCATTTTCCACTAAAAAATTCAATGTCTTTTCCTTCAGTAGAGATTCCCTGAGTGAATCCATAAGGTTATTTGCCTCATAATACTTGCGTAAAACCTCGGGGCTCTGGCCATATGCTGAGCCCATTTCTTCGAATGCTTTTATCTCATCTTCACTGCTGATCTTGAGTTCGTTCTGTCTTGCTATTGTCCCCAGTATAAACATATCCTTTACCATATCTTCAGCCATGGGCCTAAACTGTTCTTTCAACGCTAATTCATCAATGCCCGCACTTTCGAGGGTTGAGCCGGATCTTCTGAGATTCTGCTTGACATTTTCCACGGCAGCATTTATCTCCGCCGCAACGAGACATTCCGGTAACTCAAAATCCACCTTTTCAGATATTTTCTTTACTATTCGCTCTTTTAGTTCCTTATCTATCCTTGCTTCTTCTCTTCTTACCAGATCTTTTTTTATCTTTTCCTTCAACTCATCCAGGGTCTTAAATTCACCTCCCAGGTCTTTCACAAATTCATCATTCAGTTCAGGAAGTATCAATTCTTTGATGTCAACAAGTTTTACCTTGAAATCAATGCTTTTTCCAGCCAATCTTGAATCCCTGTGATCGGCCTCAAAATCAACCCTTGTTTCAGTCTGGCTGCCTTTTTTCTTTCCAATCAAAGCATCTTCAATACCCGGATAAAAATCTTTTCCACCGATTTTAATAGATACGTTATTTCCTTTGACTGTCTCAATTGCATTGCCGCTATCATACGCCGCATAGTCAATTACCGCGAAGTCGCCTTCCTTTACGCCCCGATTTTCCTCCGATACAGAAACCAAGGTCCCGCTTGCTTCCCTTATTCTATTCAGGTGATCGCTGACATGATCGTCGGTTACAGAACAGATCTCTTTTTCCGCTTTGATCCCCAAAAATTCCTTTAGTTCAAACTCCGGCTTGACTTCCATCGTAGCGGAATAGGAATAATTCTCACCTGTTTTCACAATCTCGTTATCCACAACAGGCATTTCCAGGGGAAAAGTCTTCGTCTCTTCAATTGCCCTGGGAAGAGTCTCTCGTATAAGAGAATCCGTCACATCAGTCAGCACCTGAGATCCAAAATAGTTCTCAAGAATCTTTCTGGGAATTTTCCCAGGCCGGAAACCCTTTATCTTTGCATTTTTCCCAAATCTCTTAAATGTCTCTTCTATTTTTTTATCAACATCATCCGCATCTATTTCTACAAACAACTTTTTTTTAACAGAACTTACGTCTTCAAGAGTAGCCTTCATCATAACACCTTTACTCTAAATTTTTGTTAGAATGAAGAATGCCCTGCCTTGACAATAAGAGCATCCTTATTTAATTTTGTTTTTCAAATGATCCTAAAAGTAATAATTAATTTTCCAAATTCAATAGAATTAGAAAGGTTATAAAATGACTTTGGGTCTGTCAATGTAAAAATTTCTCATATATTAATACGCTTTACAATGACATCGATTTTCATTATATATTCCACGGTCCGTAAAGAAAGAAAAATCTCAAACATTTATGATTGGTTAGCTATCATGCCGATTTATGAATATCAGGCATTGGAAATAAAAAAGTCATGTCCTAAATGCCGATACTTATTCGAGGTTTTGCAAAATATTGGTGATAAGCCCATTTCCGCTTGTCCTTTTTGTGGCAACAAAGTTAAGAAGATTATTTCCTGGTGTCATTCAGCTGTTAATGAGCCGTCGGAAGATCATTTTAAAACCAATAAAAGGATAAAAGAATACGAAAAAAATGGCATGTGGAGCCATGCTGCTGAGCTTGCAGATAAACATTCTGAAAAAACAGGTGACAATAGTTTGAAGCAAAGGGCACTCGATAACTACAAAAAAGCTGGCTATGATGTCTGATCTCTTGAAAAAAATATTAAGCTGAAAAATAATGAAGGAGGACTATCTTTATGAATTGCAGGAGCAATATCTCTTCACACATGGCTATGTCCCTTATTTTTCTTGTTCTGATTCTTTTTGTTTCGCTGTGCGCTGTATGCGATACGTCTGCTGAGGAGAGGAAAAATCTCCCGCCAAGATCCATATCCGTTGCGCCGTTGTATCCGGGCGTGGTTGTCCCTCAGAACAAAGATGTCGACATTGACCTTAACGTGACAAATGGTGGAATGACGAATGAGGACATTAACCTTACATTGACTTCGATTCCGGAGGGTTGGAAAGCCTGGATCAAAACCTATAATTACCAGGTTACCGGAGTACATGTGCCCAGTGATGATACAAAGAGTCTGACTTTTCATGCTGAACAGGGAGAAAATATCGGACCGGGAGAATACTCCTTTGCAATTCAGGCTGAGACACCGGATAAGGAGCAAAGATCCATCTGCAGGATCATAGTAACCGTTCAAAAGGAAACGAAGGAAAAGAAAACAAAAGGAGTCAGAATAACAACCTCCTACCCGGTGCTACAAGGCCCGTCTGACGCGAAATTTGAATTTTCCCTTGAAGTTGAAAATGAGACTGCCCAGGAAGACATCTTCAATCTGTTCACTGAAGGGCCGGAAAACTGGGATATTAAGTTTAAACCGGCCTATGAAGATAAATATTTTTCCAGTCTCAGGATAAAAGGAGGCCAAAGTCAGACCATGGCCGTTGAAGTCAAGCCCTACCTCTTTGCCGAACCCGGAGAATACCCCATCCAGATCAAGGTAAATTCCCCTGAGGCTAGTGGGGAAGCACAGTTGAAGGTATTACTCACCGGTACATACAAGTTGGAGGTCGGCACGCTTAACGGGCTCCTTTCCCTAAACAGCCTCAGAGGTAAAGAATCTAATATATCATTTTATGTTATAAATAATGGATCAGCGACATTGAACAACCTCCGTTTTCTGAGCTTTAAGCCCGAGAACTGGCAGGTTTCGTTCAATCCTGAGAATATCGAAACGCTCTCCCCCGGTGACCGCAAACAGGTCGAAGTCAAGATAATTCCGTCTGATCAGGCCCTTGTTGGAGATTATTCAGTGGTTCTTTCTGTCGAAGGTGCAAAAGAGCCAAAAAATCTCGAGTTGAGAGTAACGGTAAAGGCATCGACGTTATGGGGTTGGATCGGAATCGGGATAATCATCATTGTAGTGATCGGTCTTGTCACCCTGTTCATCAGATTTGGAAGACGATAAAATGGGCGACACAATCATAGAAACCATTGGCCTTACAAAAATTTACAACCAGAATATTGCTGTCAGCAACCTTACATTTAAAGTCAATGAAGGAGAGATCTTCGGATTCCTCGGTCCAAACGGTGCAGGGAAAACAACAACCCTTCTTATGCTGATGGGATTGAGCCAGCCATCCGGCGGGTCTGCGATAACATGCGGACTAGACCCCATTCGAAACAGCATTGAAATAAAGAAGATGGTGGGGTATCTCCCTGAGAGTGTCGGTTTTTACGATGATATGACCGCAGTTCAGAGCCTTAAGTTCATTGCTGATTTGAACAACCTCCATGATAAAATCGATCAGGCAAAGATTTTCGAATTGTTGAAATTAGTGGGTCTTTATGAGCACAAGGGAAAAAAGATCTATGCATTTTCCCGCGGTATGAAGCAAAGGCTCGGAATAGCAGAAGTTCTGTTAAAGGATCCGAAGGTCATGTTCCTGGACGAACCTACCCTTGGTCTTGATCCCGACGGTGCGATTCAACTGATGGAACTGATAAAATCCCTTAACAGGGAAAGAAATATTTCAGTCCTTCTATCTTCCCATAACCTTTCCCAGGTTCAAAAGATATCTCATAGGGTGGGGATTATGGTCAAAGGAAAGATGATTGCCGAGGGTTCGATCAAGGACCTTGCGTCGGAAAAATACGGCGTTAATGATGAGGCATATTCTTTAGAAGAGATATACATGAAATTTTTCCAGGAGGTTGCACAATGAGAGGCCTAACAGCTCTTTACAGGAAGGAACTTTCCGATCATTTCAGCAGCTATAGGTTTGTGATAATTTTTGCGCTTATCGCTATGGTGGGTTTTATCACCAGCTATATGGCAGGAATATCCCTCAGGGAGAATCTGGAGGGCATCGCAAAGCCTAATTTCGTTTTTCTGATGCTATTCAGCACTCCTGGAGCATTATTTTCGATGGCGCAGTTTGTAGCTTTTTTCGGCCCTCTAATCGGACTTATACTGGGGTTTGACGCAATAAATCGTGAAAGGGCTCAAGGAACACTTATCAAGCTCGTAACCCAGCCGATATACAGGGATTCGGTGATAAATGGAAAATTTCTTGCCGGTATAACCACTATATCCATTATGCTTTTATCCATCCTGCTTGTGATTTCCGGTTTCGGTATAACTTTGCTGGGAATCGTACCGGGGCCGGAGGAGATTCTTCGACTTGTGGTATATCTTGTTATTAGTATCTTTTATATCTCCTTCTGGCTCGGTCTATCAATACTTTTCTCCATTTGCTTTAAGGGTATTGCCACTTCCGCTCTGACTTCGGTGGCGTTATGGATATTCCTGTCTTTCTTTGTCTCCATGGGGGCTGATGTGATTTCGGATATCATCGTTCCGGTCGATAACAGATCGATCTCAGAACGTAACGAGGTGATCAAGAATATAAAAATAAGGGAAGCGATATCGCTGCTATCTCCAATGGAACTTTATTCAACCTCCACATCGGTTATCATCAATCCATCACAGAAGGCTATAAGCTCCCTTCCGATCATGACAATGGGACAGATTGAAAAATATTCATTATCCCGATTTAAAAATCCTCTAACATTGGGGCAGAGTATTGTCATGGTATATCCGCATATGGCCGCACTGATCGCCTTGAGCCTCATCTGTTTCGCTATCTCATACACGGTTTTCATGATCCAGGAGATCAGGACTTAGCCTATTTTACATACAAGTACTTGATATACCTTATGTTCAGATCTGCGATCTTTACAAATTCATATTCAGCCTCAAACTTGCGCCATATGTGAGAGATCGCCTCTTTCAAAATCAGGGTTTCATCTTCGGATGAGTCTATAGACCCAACGATAGTATTAATAAACACAGTCTCATATTTCGCCATGCCATACGGGGGATGCCTTTTACCGGCGCGAAGCAGCCTAAACAGGTCCTTTACCTGCTCTAATGAAAGAGAAAAGAATCCGGGTTCAAGTCCAAGAATAATGCACGCCCAATAGTTAAAAAGCATTGAATGAAATGTGTTAATCGGGTCTCTCATCCTGTCTTCGTCAAGAGGCAGATCCGAATAGAGAATGGAAAGATGCTTATCTAATGCATATATTTGAAGGAAATTTCTCCTGCATTCTTCAATTTCCCGGAGATATTCGAAGTCTCTGAATTCATGCTCATCATTGCCACCCTTAAAAAGTAAGGGCCTATTGAGTGTTAGGCCTTTTATCAGGCCTTCCCATTCTTCTCCCCAAAAACCTTCTGAAAGACCTCTTTCTTTGTACCAGGCTTTTCTTAAAAATCTGTCAAATTCCCATTTTAATTCGAGAACACTAGTAAAACCAGCCCTAAACAGGGAAATGAGCGGATTATTTTCAATATAGGACCTTGATACATTTATGTCCCCACCGGATAATCTCTCAAGTCCTATGTTTATATAACCAGCAGTCTTTCTGCATATATTTTTTAAAGTATCTATATTTTCGGGGATAGTACCATCAGCAGACATTACCTGATTACACAATCCGCCGAATTCGAGCCGAAGCCTGTCAAGAAAAAGCTCATCGGAAAAATTTTCCGTTGTCCTTGCCACAAGCGTAGCGCCCCTTGCATAAAAAAACGGCATCATGGGGACAATGGCACCCGTCTCTTCGTCCGCAGGGACATAGAGTTTGTATGCGGAATTGTCGGCTGCAATCTTTTCCAGATCTATGCGGGAGTAAACGGACATCGCCTCCTCAAGAGGCAAGTAGCCGTTTTCCGCCAGTCGCACTCCCCTTAAACGATACATCTCTTCCTCAACCTCTGCCGGGATAACACCTGCAAGACCCAGGAGCAGGGCCTGAAATCCATTATAGTCTTCATTTGCGAGCTCACGGAGTGTTTTTTCAATTATTTCTTCATGTTCTTTATCAAGTATCCTGATATAATAAAGGTCGTCAAATGTGATAAAATCATCGGGAATATCCTGATCATCCTCGTGCCTAGTGATTACATAAAGGTTAAAGTAGAAGTAATGATGTGCCAAAAGGATCTCATCTTCATAAAAAAAGTTGGCTAACCTTTTTCTATCAGCATTATAAAACCTTTCAATCCAGGAAATAATCTTTACGGGGTCCAGACGATCTCGTTTCCATATTTCCATATCGAGCAGATATTGCCACTGTTCATTTGAAGCCAGTTCCAGCAAGGCGTGAGAGTCTTCCGCACCTATCTTTTTAACAAGCCAGAAAAAGTCCACCCGGCTCAATCCCCGGATCATTTTTGAAGGATCATCAACTCCGAGGATACGGTTCATAGCCTCCATCCCTGAAAGCTCCGACATTTTTTCAAGCAACGATTTTTTATCCTGAAAGGCTATTTTATTTTTATCGTTGGTTTCCATATCCGAAAATCCTGCTCCTTTGATTTCTACATTATGCCTGTCATTCTTTGTAAATTTCCAGTCCTTGTCAAGCTTAACTTGTGTCACTTAACATTCTTGACTTTCTTGCCAGACTAAAGTTATTGTATCTGCAGTCCGCCGGACAGCGGCAATCTACTGGCAGCCTGTCGGACTTTGGCCGACAGGCTGCTAAATCCTGTTATTAACAGAATATGGAGATACAACCGTGATTGATCTTATGGTAAAAGGCGGGATTGTTATGTATCCCATCTTAATCTGTTCCGTGATAGCACTGGCAGTATTTTTTGAACGATTATATGTTCTCAGGCGTAACAGTGTAATACCCCCGGAATTCGTGCATAATGTCCAGGAACAGGTAAAGAAAAATAATATATCTGAAGCCATTTTTCTCTGTCAAGGCGACAGCTCTTCCATTGCAAATGTATTTCTGGCAGGATTAAAAAATTCAAGCCGCGGAATGTGGCTTGTCAAAGAGGCTATTGAAGAAAGGGGAGACCGTGAAAGTGTAATCCTTGAAAAACATGTGGGCATTCTCGCCACAATTGCAAACTTGACCCCTCTGCTGGGACTGCTCGGCACCGTATCGGGGATGATAAAAACCTTTAAAGTGATTTCACTTCAAGGAGTCGGAAATCCGAATCTGTTAGCTGGCGGAATTGCGGAAGCCCTTATTACGACCGCGACAGGCCTATGTGTGGCCATACCCGCGCTGGTGGCCTATAGAATACTGAAAGATAAGGCGGAAGACCTCATATTTGAAATGGAGGAAAATTCCATAAGGGTCATTGAAATACTGGAAAACAATATCAAGCATTAACTAAGAAAAGCAACAGTTCGTCGGAGAAAGCCAACTTGAAATTTAAAAAAGCCAAAGAAGAAGAGCCGGGTATCAGTATCGCACCCCTTATCGATATATTATTCCTGCTTCTTATATTCTTTATGGTCACATCGCATTTTGACATTGCCTCCGGCGTGAAGATAGATCTACCTCTTGTGGGGAAAAAGATCGTTTCGGAGGAAAATGAGGATAGAATAACTCTTATTATTGATAAATCCGGCAACAGCTACCTGGAAGGAGAAAAGATCGAACATGACAAGATTGAAGAAAGGCTGAAAAATCTGGTTAACGATAAGGGATTGATCTACCTTATCCTTCAAGCGGATAAAGATGTTAGTCACGGAAAAGTAGTGGAAATCATGGATCTTGCAAAGGGGATAGGAATCCACTCTATTATTATAGCCGCTCGGTGGAAATCAAAGGAACTTATTTGAGAGCGTCGGAGCAAAATCACATTGAAAATCCACAAAAAAGGGATCATTAAAATTTCATTAATCACAGTGATTCTCCTGGGACTGATCATCGCATGGCTTGGATTTGGAGAGAGGGGTTTTATACATCTCTACCGTATGGATAAAGAGAGACAATCCTACCAGGAAAGAATACAAAACCTTGAAGAGGCAAACCTCAAGCTGCTGGATGAAATCAAAAGGCTCCGCGAAGATAAGGAATATATCGAATCAATCGCAAGGAAAGAGCTCGGACTGATCAAGGAAAACGAAATCATCTACAGGTTCGATGACAACACTGGAGCCACGCTGAATTCAAAGATTGCAGATTGAAATCCGATCATAAATTTATTTAAAGGAAATCCTCAAATGGAAACTAATAAGAATATGGCCTATGAAATACTGAAAAAAAATCCATCTCCGGACACCATATTAATATTATTGAGAAAGTTGAAAGATAAAGGTAAATTGCGTCTGGTCATTCAGGAATGCAACAAGGCCCTCGATATCTTTCCAAACGAGCTTCGGTTACGGCAGTTGCTAGCTGAAACCTATATCGAGACCGGTCAGATAACACAGGCTGAGTCACAATTGGAGACAATGTCCATGCTTCTCAGAGATTTTATAAAGTCTTTCAAGTCGCTCGCAGAGATATTTGCCAAGCAGGGAAGGAATAAAGAGGCCATCGATTACTTGGAAATCTATTCTGTTCACAGGCATGATGATTATGAGGCTTCCCAACTTCTGAATTCCCTTAAGTACCCAATTGAATCCTTTGACCACGAGGCATATTCCACGCCCGTAATGCCCCCTGAGCCGGATAGTGAGACTGATCATTGGAAAAGCGGGGTCTTAAAAAAAGATATTGATACAGAAAAGACAAATAAAGAGAAAATGATAGGAATACTTGAATCCTGGCGTGAAAAAATCGTCGAAAACCATGTAAAATCTAAATCTTATCATGAGTCCGCAGGATAAAATCCGAAAGGCTCCAGACATACATTTTTAATATTTTATGAAAACAAAAGAAACTAAAAACTCACACGATTTCTATTTCAAGGCAACGGGAATTGGTAGTGTTCCATCTCTGGACATAGAGGGGACTTGCCGAACCATATTGGAAAAATTTCCCGCGATCCCATTTTGGCCCCAGTTTGTAAAAAGCACTCATCTTGAAGATATGAGCATCCAGTTTAGCGAGGGACTTCCTTTATTACGTATTGATGATGAAAATAAGAAGCTTATCCTTAAACCGGGGAACATGGAAGATGAACTGGTAGAATTTTATGATCACTACCTTTCCGATGATATCGATTATTTTGCCATATCCAGAGAACATTCTGCAGGGCTGTACAGGATTATCGAACAGATTTGCGAGGCACCTCAAAAGTACGGCCCGTACATAAAGGGGCATACTGTCGGTCCTTTCACTTTTGCCTCGGGGATTGTTGACAGAGATGGAAAATCAGTTCTGTATAATCCTGATCTGATGGAAACCTTCGCGAATGGACTCGCGATAAAGACATGGTGGCAGGCTGGTCAATTGGAAAAATCCGGAAAGGAAAGCATTATTTTTCTTGATGAGCCGGCTCTATCAGGCTTCGGTTCGGCTTTTTCACCTATAGACCGGCTTGAGGTTGTCAAGATCCTAAAGGGAGTCATTGATTACCTGAAGGGGAAAACGGACACCCTTATTGGGATCCACTGCTGTGGAAATACAGACTGGTCGATGATTCTTGAGGCTGACCCGCATATTGTCAGCTTTGATGCCTTCGGCTTCATGGACTTCTTTCTTCTCTACCCCGAGGAAATCATCCATTTCATTAAAAATGGCGGAATTATTGCATGGGGAATAGTTCCCACTTCAGGCGCTACGGGGAAGGAAACCATTGATGAGTTATATTTGCGACTTTTAAAAGGTCTTGAGAATCTTCATGACCAGGGATTGGAACCTGAATTGATATATTCGAATTCGATTTTGACCCCTGCTTGCGGGATGGGTTCAATGGATGAAGCTTCTGCACTGGGCATCATGGAACTGCTGGCGGGACTATCGGAAAAGATGCGGAACAAATGTGAAATAAAGAAAAGATTATGAACGATAAATCACCCATTCGGTCATTAAAACCCGGCTTTCTCTCCAGTACACGATTTAGCAAGTTAGGCCTTCCTGATGAAATCATGGATGGGCTGAATGATGCAGGTTTTGAGTACTGCACGCCAATACAAGCGGAGACCTTGCCTCTGTCCCTGAACGGCAAAGACGTCGCCGGTCAGGCTCAGACCGGAACAGGTAAAACAGCAGCTTTTATGGTAACAGTCTTTGCCAGGCTCTTATCCATCCCTGAAAAAAAATCCGGTCTGCCATCAGCCCTCATTGTCGCGCCAACGCGGGAATTGGCTCTTCAGATATTTGACGACGCCCGGGTGCTGGGGGCCCATACCGGTTTAAATATCGTGCCTGTAGTAGGTGGAATCGATTACCAAAAACAGGCAGCGCAGCTTCGAAAAGGAGCCGATATAGTTATCTGCACTCCGGGAAGGATTATAGACTATATTAAACAGGGAATATTCAAGACAAGCGAAATCAAGATCGTGGTTATTGATGAAGCTGACCGTCTTTTTGACCTGGGTTTCACTCAGGATATGCGTTATATACTGAAAAAACTGCCAAGCTATGAAAAAAGACAATCCATGCTTTTTTCGGCCACACTTTCGTACAAGATTCTTGCGCTGACGTATGATTACATGAACCTGCCTGAATTCATCTCTGTCACACCGGATGAGATAACCGTAAAGGGTGTTGAACAGGTGCTATACCATGTCGGAAAAGATGAGAAACTCTCGCTCCTCTTAGGTCTTCTGGCAAAAGAAAATTGGACCAGGGTACTGATTTTCATGAACACGAAATCTGGCGTTGAATGGCTCACGAAAAAACTTCAGGGAAACGAACTCCCCGCGGAAGGAATCACCGGGGATCTTCCTCAACGCATGCGCTTGCAGCTGATGAAGAGGTTCAAAAACAACGATATTAAAATCCTCGTTGCAACCGATGTCGCCTCAAGGGGTATTCATGTGGAAGATATCAGTCATGCGATAAATTATGATCTTCCACAGGACGCTGAAAACTACATTCATCGTATAGGGCGAACAGCAAGGGCGGGTAAAACCGGACGAGCCCTATCTCTTGCGTGCGAGGAATATGTCTACCATCTTGAGCCACTTGAAGAACTGTTGGGTTATAAAATCCCCATTGAATGGCCTGAGGATGAATGGTTTCTGGAAGACAAGGCTGGAGTCATAAAATTCCATTCCGGGACATCAGATAGAAAATCGGGCCATCTTAAGTCCAAAGTCAGAGAGAAAAAAGAGGCACATCGCCCTCTCGGTCCAAGGATGGCCGCCATGAGCTCTGAACCTGGCGGGGTATTCGGCCTGGCGCCTGATCATAAAAAGGAATCCGTCACTGAACATTCCAAGGGAAAAAGCCAGGAAGCCAGAAGAAAACGAAGAAAACATCATCCAAAGAAAAAACCTGTTGTCTGATTTTTCACCAGTTGTGGTGATGATAGTCTAAGACAGTAAAGGCTAGATAATAGTTGTTTTCAGGGAGTGTACAGGACTACCAGGCACCTTGTGTTTTCCTTGCTGAGACTTTTAAGTTTATGAGGTCTTTCGGAATTAAAATGAATCGATTCACCCGGTTTGAGATGATTTTTTTTGTTTTCCAGGGTGAGTTCGAGACTTCCCTCCATCACATAGATAAACTCTTCTCCTTCGTGCTTGTACGCCACAGGTTTATGCGTCTGATTTGGTTCAATGGTGATCATGAACCCTCTCAAGTGTTCATTTTCCGCGCCTGGAGTGAGAGTCTGATAATAATAATTTTTTGTTCTTTTGATAAACGCCTGGGCACGCTGCTCCCTCATTGCGGCCTTTTCATCATCCCTGAGAAAAGATCCCGGATCCACACCCAGGGCCCTGGAAACGCTCAGTAAAAAACTCACTGAAGGCACAATCTCATCATTCTCCACCTGCTGGACATGCTCGGGTGACTGACCTGTCTTCTGTGCAAGATCCTCAATGCTCCATCCATGGGACTCTCTGAGCCTATGTATCTTTTTCCCGAACTCACCCTGACCCTCCTCTTTCTTTTCTTCTGTGAGGAAATCAGCCAGATCACGCATAACCTCTTTTTTTATCTTCTCTATCAGTAAAGGCAGCAATGTCCGAGCATCGGCAACGACACCTACATCTGCAACATTAAAAATAGGAGAATCGGGGTCGCGATTTATCGCGATTATATTTTTTGATTCGGTTATTCCTGCAGTGTACTGAACAGCTCCTGAAGTTCCGATCGTAATAAGCAGTTCCGGCCTCACGGTTTTTCCGGTCTGGCCTATAAGGCATTCTTCATCGGCCCAATGACTGAGTACCGGCGGGCGTGTTGCTCCCACTTCGCCGCCAAGTGAAGCTGAAAGCTTTCTCACCAGACCGAATCCCTCCGAGTTTGACATTCCTGCTCCACCTGCTACTACAATTTTCGCATCCTCCAGTCTCTTTCGCTCAGCGGATTCCGCAGTATAGGGTAATTGCCGTATTCTGTCTGTTATTTCGGGTTTATCAATCCTGATTCTTTCCAAGCTCCCCGGCGAACCCTTTGTCGTGCATTTTTGAAAGGCATGAGGTTGAACAGTGGCAAACCCTGTACTCGACGGGTCGGAATAGGTAAGTTCAGCCATAATCTCACCACCCCATGACGGGCAACCTGCTATTACCCTGCCGCTATCAAATTTCAGCTCAACACAATCAGCAATCAGCCCCGCTTCACACATGCTGGCGCATCGTGCTGCCACTTCACGCCCGAAGTCCGTCAGAGGAAACAGCACCAGTTTTGGAAGGCGTTCTTTTATAAGGACCGTCATCATTCGGGAGTGTATATCCGCCCTTGGAAAATCCTGATCGAAGCTCTCAATGAGATAGACATAATCAGCGCCTTTTGTTATTAAGTCTTCGACCGCCTGACCGGAAGGTATACACGAAGAAAATGTTGCTTGTTTATGCTTCTTCCTCTGTTCCGGGTTTCCAAATAGAACTGCTACGCATTTCCCTGGAATTTGTTCGGCCACGTTTCTCGCGGCGGATAACATGTTCGCACTATGACCTAAAAGTCTTTGGTTTCTCGAATCACAGTATATCCAAACATCATTTCGAAAATTACTCGTCATAAACAGCCTGCTATCCAATGAACCCTTTACTCTTCAAATATGTTACAATCTTCACAGCTTGATCCTCAACCGAGCCGGTAATAAAGTCACATTTTCTTTCTTTTTTGATAGGACTCGTCGATAGAACCCTTGTTGGAGAACCCGCCTCCCCTACAGATCCAGAGGGTAGGCCAAGGTCGGAAAGACCGATTTTTTCCACCTTTCCCTCCCTAAATGCGGATTCTATGCCAAATAATCTCGCGTCCCTGGGTTGAACCGCTGTGGGATGAACAGTTATCGCACAGGGCAACCCAATCTCATATTTTTCAGCAAATTCATCCGATTTGCGAATAACTGTCAGCGACCGTTCCTTATTCTCTATTTCATAAACACCTGTAATAATAGGAAATCCTAACAAAGTTGCTGTTTGGGGACCTACCTGACCTGTATCACTATCAGATGTCCTTGTTCCAAAGAGAACAAGGTCCACTTCGGAAAGCCTGTTAATTGCCTTGCATAGAACGGTGGAGGTCACAAGAGTGTCTGATCCTGCAAGCGCCGGGTCGGTGATAAGCACAGCCCTATCTGCTCCCAACGCGATGCAATCATAGAGAGCGAGAGAGGTCGAATCAGGCCCCATTGAAAGAGCCGTAATCTTCCCTCCCCGTTCCTCTCTAATCCGAAGGGCCATCTCAACGGCAGGCAGATCGAAAGGGTTCAATATGCTTGATTCCGGCAACCTTACCACTTGTCCTTCAGGGGCATTCATGACAACCGATTTTATACAGACAACAGTATGAAATTCCATGCGGTACCTGTGATTTACTAATACTCGGATAAAACACTCCTGGCTATAACCATCTGATGGATCTCTGATGTTCCTTCATAAATACGGGTTACTCTCGCATCCCTATAATAGCGTTCAACTGGAAATGACTTTGAATATCCATATCCCCCATGTATTTGAACCGCCATATCCGACACCTTGCTCGAAATTTCAGACGCAAATAACTTAGCCATGGCTGATTCCTTTGCAATAGGTCTCCCCTGATCCCTTAAAGCCCCGGCCCTGTATACCAGAAGCCTTGCCGCTTCAATATTGGTCGCCATCTCCGCAATTTTTATCTTTATCGCCTGATGGTTTGCTATGGGAACATTGAACTGACGTCTTTGATTCGCATACCGTACCGACTCTTCAAGGGAGGCTTGGGCTATCCCCAGGGCCTGGGCGGCAATACCGATCCTTCCGGTATCCAAGGCAACCAGGCCGATCTTCATTCCTTGTCCTTCTTTTCCTAAAAGGTTTGCCCGTGGAATTTTACAGTCATACAGCCTTATTGAACTCACGGGATTCGCCCTCATGCCCGACAGATCCTCAAGGTCTCCGACAACAAATCCCTGCGTTCCTCTCTCGGCAACAATTACGCTTATCCCTTTATAACGATCGGCAGGATCCGTCCTTGTAAAAATGAGGCAGGTATCAGCTACGCCGCCGTTTGTAACCAATACCTTGTTCGCATTGACGATATAGTAATCCCCTTCAGAAACTGCGGTTGATTCTATGCTTGTTATATCAGAACCTGCATTCGGCTCAGTAAGACAGAAAGCTCCTATCTTCTCACCCTTCGCGAGGGGTGGAACCCATCTCCTTTTCTGTTCCTCAGATCCAAAGACCAGCAGCGGATAGACACACACACTGTTATGCACAGTGACACACAGACCCAACCCGGCGCAGACCCTTGATATTTCTTCGATAACAATGCAATAGCTAACGGTGTCCATTCCTGCGCCGCCAAGTTCAGGAGGAACCTGAATCCCAAAATAACCCAGCTTGCCCATCTTTTCCACTATTTCCCAGGGGAAACGGGCTTCGATATCAAGATCCTTGGCGATCGGTTTTATCTCACGTTCACAGAATTCACGCACCGAACGACGGACAATGTTGTGTTTTTCCGTTAAAAATCCGTTCATCTCATATAATTTTAAAAAATTTTTTAATCATCACGAAAATGAGTTTTACTATACGTCGGTTAAATTCAGCGTTATGTCTAAAGATCGGGAATGGGTAGAGCCCTTTTTACGGTCGCACTCGTTCCTGGCTTGTTTTGCGCACTAAGCCTTACGAGACCGGCGGAAGGTCATCTCAGTCGTTATTATGAAGGATCGATGTGAAACGACCGGCTAAGGTCCCCGCCCGCCTGGCATGCACCGTGCGCTGTTATATTGCTTCCAAGGTTCGCGCCGGTAAAAAGGGCTTCACATCCCGCGATACTGATACCGCAGGTGCTATTTTTTGCGCCGTTTCGGCCCAAGGGACATGAACGTTTAGTATTCATAAAATCCCCGTCCTGTCTTGCGTCCCAACCATCCGGCTTCGACATATTTTTTAAGCAGGGGGCACGGACGGTATTTTGAATCCATAAATCCGTTATAAAGTGTCTCCATTATTGCCAGGCAGGTGTCAAGTCCAATCAAATCGGCCAAAGCCAGGGGTCCCATGGGATGATTCGCGCCGAGTTTCATGACCGTATCAATGTCTTCCCTGGTCCCGACGCCGTGGTAGAGTGTATATATCGCTTCATTTATCATGGGCATTAGTATCCTGTTTGCTATAAACCCCGGATAATCGTTGGCCAACGCCGGGGTTTTACCGAATTTTTCTGAAAGGGACCAGGTCGTATTAAACGTTTCATCCGAAGTCGTAATTCCTCGAATTACTTCAACAAGTTTCATGACAGGCACGGGATTCATGAAATGCATGCCAACGACCTTCTCGGGTCTTTTCGTCCGAGAGGCAATGCGCCCGATTGGAATCGATGAGGTGTTTGTCGCAAGTATCACATCCGGCCTGCAGACCCCGTCCAGATCCTGAAATATCTTTAATTTTAAGGGTTCATTTTCTGTGGCTGCCTCAACAACAAAATCCGCTTCTGATATTTCATTGAGATCAATGCAGCCCTTGATCCTGCCCAGGATATCATCCCGTTCCGTTTTGGACATTTTTCCCTTTTCAACACTGCGATCAAGGTTTTTTGTAATAGTTCCCATACCATTTTCAATAAATTCCTGTTTGATATCATTCATTATGACATTGAGCCCGCTGGATGCGGCAACTTGAACGATACCATTCCCCATCTGACCGGCTCCTATAACTCCAAACGTTTTTATTTCCATATCTATCTCCTTATGAGTCTCAAGTTTTGATTATGAAAAATATGCTTTTCCCAATTTTATATTAATTTTATCAATGCGCCGGATGTTTGGATCTTAATTCTATCTTTTCACAATCATGGCGACCGCTTCGCCTCCACCCAGGCATAGTGATGCCAACCCCGTCTTCTTGCCCCGTCTAATCATCTCATACAGTAATGTTACAAGGACTCTGCATCCGCTCGCTCCTATTGGATGTCCCAGCGCGACCGCACCGCCGTTGACATTTACCTTGTTTACATCCAGATTCAGCTCTCTTAAAATAGCCACAGTAGAACCGCTGAAGGCTTCGTTTATCTCGAACAAATCCACATCATCCTGAGATATGCCTTCTTTCTTCAGGCATTTTGGAATGGCATATACGGGCGCCACCAGAACATATTTCATATCAATTCCGTAGGAAGCCTGTGCGCCTACCGTAGCAAGAAAAGCGCAGCCGAGTTCTTCGGCTTTATCCCTTGACATTACAACCGCCGCCGCAGCCCCGTCACTTATTATGGAAGCATTACCTGCTGTCCCGATTCCATCTTTTTTGAATGCCGGTTGCATTTTGGAAAGTGTCTCATAGCTTGTTTCGCGCGGACATTCATCCCTGTCAAAAATTAATGGCTCTCTTTTACGCTGGGGTATTTCTACCGGGACTATTTCATCCCTGAACCTCCCTGACTCTATAGCGTCAAGCGCGCGCCTGTAAGATTCAGCTGCGTATCTGTCTTGGTCTTCCCTGCTCACACTATATTTATCCGAACATAGTTCGTTAGACATTCCCATATGAAAATCATTAACGATGTCCCAGAGCCCATCATGTACCATATGGTCTTCCAACTTTCCAGGGCCCATCCTGTATCCAAAACGCCCTTTTTCGAGATAATACGGGGCCATACTCATGCTTTCCATCCCGCCGGCGACCACCACCTCGGCATCTCCTGCCTGAATAGCCTGCGCAGCGAGCATTACGCTTTTTAAGGATGATCCGCAAACCTTGTTCACGGTTATGCATTCAGCTTCCCACGGCATCCCGGCGAGCACTGCGGCTTGTTTCGCCGGATTCTGGCCATATCCGCAAGGAAGGACCATTCCCATAATAACTTCATCAACCATATTCTTTTCAATACCTGCCCTCCTCACCGCTTCCTCTATCACTACCGCGCCCAGTTTTGTCGCGGGAATGCCTCCCAGGGCGCCGTTAAAAGCGCCCACCGGTGTCCGCACTCCACTTACTATTACAACTTCCCTCATAGACATTCTCCTTTTTGCATTATCCCGTCACGGGTGTCGTATGTTAAGAAACAGAGCTTCAAATGTCAAAACTTATTTGCCATCACTAAAAAGATCTCAGAATTTATCCGGCATCTCCTCGCTTCCTGTCAATACATAATAGCCTTCTCCTTTGGCATATTCTCTCTTGACTATTACTGAAAACTTTGAAATGTGTTATAAGTATAGAATTTTGATTGAAAAAGGATCTTTTATCGTAAACCTTGATTGGTTTCAAAGATTTTGTACCGTATCACATTCACGGATATTTTATCTCATGAGGCAAGGGAACGCGGAAACAGGGAAAGCAATGGAAACAGGATTAAAAAACACTATGCAGCTTACTGACACAAACAGGTTCATCATACAGCATGCCAAAGTCGGTGACGTGAAAGGAATACTGGATCTCGTTAACTGGCTTGCCAAGCAGGATCTGATGCTTCCGAGAGGGCCGCAATATGTTTATGAAAATATCAGGGATTTCGTCGTAGTCATTGATGAAACAGAATCTGATGTCTCTTATGATGGACATAAAAGACGAGACAGGAAAATAATTGCGTGCTGCAGTATGCACGTCTTATGGGAAGATATTGCGGAAGTCAGATCGCTCGCAATTCATCCTGATTTTCAAAAAGCAGGCCTTGGCAAAAAAATAGTTGAATATATGGTTGAGGACGCGAAATGCCTGGGAATAAAGCACCTGTTCACATTCACGCTGGCCCAAGATTTTTTTGAGGCCCTGGGTTTCGAGAAAAGGAATAAAGAGGAACTTCCTTCAAAGGTCTGGGGAGAATGCAGCCGATGCCCGAAGTTTTTCAAATGTGATGAGATAGGAATGATCATGGAAATCAGTTAAAATACTCGTCTGCCGGGTAAAGCCCGACAGGCCCCTGGGAGATATTTATAAATATTAACCCTTGAAAAGTGAGTGGATTGTGGCTGTCAATATAAGAAACAGAAATTTTCTTAAGCTTTTGGATTTCAGCCAAGAAGAGATAAAATTTCTGCTTGACCTATCCATTAATCTCAAAAAAGAAAAGAACTTGGGAACGGAACAGCAGAAACTGGCCGGTAAAAATATCGTCCTTATTTTTGAAAAACCATCGACCAGAACCCGCTGCGCTTTTGAGGTTGCTGCCTATGACCAGGGCGCAAGGGTCACCTACCTGGATCCCGGAGGGTCCCAGATGGCGAAGAAAGAGTCAATGAAGGATACGGCCAGGGTCCTTGGCAGGATGTACGACGGAATTGAATACAGGGGATTCAGCCAAGAGATCGTTGAGGAGCTTGCAAGATACGCGGGTGTTCCCGTTTGGAACGGATTGACCAATGAATTTCATCCGACTCAGGTCCTGGCTGATTTTATGACAATAATGGAACACTCTGACAAACCTCTCCACCAGATAAAATTTGCTTACCTGGGCGATGCCAGAAACAATATGGGAAATTCTCTTCTCATCGGTGCTGCAAAGATGGGAATGGACTTTCGTTCTGTGGCGCCAAAGGTCTTGCAGCCTTCTCAGGAGATTACGACGGAAGCCGTCAAAATTGCGGCTTCCACAGGTTCAAACCTTATGGTTACGGACGATATTGAAAAAGGTCTGAAAGGCTGTGACTTTTTGTACTCGGATGTCTGGGTATCCATGGGGGAACCTGAACATGTATGGAAAGAGCGAATCGAGCTCCTATTGCCATATCAGGTCAACAAAGAAAAATTGGATATGACCGGCAATCGGAATGTGAAATACATGCACTGTTTACCCGCGTTCCATAATCGCCAGACGATAATAGGCGAGGAAATATTTAATAAATTTGGAATAGACGCCATGGAAGTAACCGAAGAGGTGTTTGAATCTGAGGCTTCAGTCGTCTTTGATGAGGCCGAAAACCGGATTCACACCATCAAAGCAGTCATGGTCGCCACATTAGGAGATTAGCCGTGCGTCGCACTTTATCTTCAAGTCACCTGTTGAAATAAACTTCAAGCATGGAATTACAGATAAATTCATGCAGTGAGAATATTATGGATCTCAAATTAGGAGAAAAAATTATTCGAAATATATCCGAAGTGGTGGTGGGCAAATTTGAAGCCCTTGAACTGCTGCTCGTCGGCCTGCTTGCAAATGGACATGTGCTCCTGGAAGATGTACCGGGCGTTGGTAAGACACTGGTAGCCAAATCTCTCGCAAAAAGTTTTAACGGTGTTTTCAAACGGATACAGTTTACCCCTGATCTTCTTCCATCGGACATTACTGGTTTTAATATCTATGATCAGCACTCTGGAAAATTTATCTTTCAATCTGGACCGGTTATGACCAATATTCTCCTTGCAGACGAGATCAACCGCGCGATTCCACGGACTCAATCCAGCCTTCTCGAAAGCATGGAAGAGCGCCAGGTGACTGTCGATGGGCAGACATATATGCTCCCAAATCCATTCTTTGTCCTCGCGACGCAAAACCCCATTGAGCTTGAAGGGACGTTTCCACTGCCAGAGGCTCAACTGGACCGTTTTCTCCTTAAAATCAGATTAGGGTACCCAAACAAGGAAGAAGAAATAAGCATACTGGATCGTTTTCAAACAGAAGACCCTTCAGACTTTATCAGTCCAGTCGCAAGTCCCGATATGCTGATAAAAATGCAGAGCTCACGAAAAAGGATTGTCGTCTCAGACCCTGTCAAGGAATATATCACGGATATCGTCCATGCCACCAGAAACAGCAAATCGCTACTTTTCGGTGCAAGTCCACGGGGTTCACTCGGACTAATGCGCGCTTCACAGGCCCTGGCCATCCTCAGGGGTCGCGAATATGTGCTCCCTGACGATGTCAAGTATCTGTCTCGCCCTGTACTGGGGCACCGGCTGATACTCAACGAAGAAGAAAGACTGAGGGGCCACAACACCGAAAACGTCCTCGAAGAGATAATTAATCATATTCCTGTTCCCGCATGATACATTTTGAGGATATCACACAATGATATTTCCAGAAGAGAGAATATCATCAATCTTTGTTGTCATTCCTGTTCAGGTCTTTATTGCCGTAATATTTCTCTTTTCATTATTGTATGGTATTGGTGAACTTATAATCTTTTCACTGCTTTTACTGTTCATGGGAATGCTGGCCTTTATCTGGGGCAGAGAAAGTATCAAAGGAATACGCTGCATCATCAAGCCTGACAGGACAAGGATTTTCCCTGAAGAGGAATCGCGCCTGACAGTTCATGCAATCAACAGCAGATTGTTGCCCCTGCTGTTAACCATATACCTTTCCATCCATGATACTTCCAGTGACACGGGCGGACAGGAAATACTGTCGGAAAGATGCGGGCTGCTATGGTTCCAGAAATCGTCCTTCGATCTAAAATTTCAACCCGGAAAGAGGGGCGTTTTCAATGTCGGACCTTTACATCTCAGTGTCGGCGATATCTTTGGTTTTAATAAAAAAGAAAAAGAGGAGCATCTGGGGATCGAGATTATTGTCTATCCGCGCCTTGTAAAAACCAGGCCCATTCCAATACCGAAACGGGAATTTTTTGGGATTCCTGGTTCAAGAAGCCCCGTGAAAGACCCGGCTTACTTCCTTGGAACCAGGGATTATCAGCCAGGGCAACCGTCGAGAAATATACATTGGAAATCCAGCGCAAGGTACAGCAGGATTCAGGAAAAGCTTTTTGAACCTTCAGTGCGTGAAAAAGTGCTTATAATCCTCGATGTGGACAGATTTGCTGAAAAGAGAGAAACAGAGCTGTTTGAAAGCACCATCGAAACAATTGCCTCTCAGGCCGTACACCTTGCTGGAGAAGGTAACGCAGTCGGGTTTGTTTCCAATTGTCTCATAGGGAAAAGCGTTCCGTGCGTAGTACGTGTTTCATCAAACAGAAATCAGATTTCCAAGATACTTGAATGCCTCGCAAGAGTAAGAATGGAGCCTGATGGCAGCATCATGGATATTCTTTCAAAAACCATTTTTCTGCCCTATGGACTGGCTTGTCTATATTTTTCTTATGAAATAGATGCCAGAACTTCAGAAGCAAAAGAGTTCCTGAGAAGCCACAACACTCCTGCCAATTACATCTTTTCAAGGGGCGGGACCGATCACGATAAAAACTTCATCGCAGGTAACAAGGTAATACTTGGGGATATCCTCAGGGAAAATGGGTCATAAGGTGGAAAGTCGCCTAAAATTCATACTTTTCCTTGCTTCTGTGGGGATGATCGCGAGCTGGCTCAGCGCCTGGAGCGGTTTTTTAATGACCTGCATGTCCGGACCTTCATTCGGCATGATGGGGATGTTTTTTATATTGATCTCTTCGGCATTCGTTTCATCGCTCCACAGGGGAAAGGGATGGAGAGTTATCAGTATACTGATTTTGCATTCCTTATACCTGTTGGTCACCATTTCATGGACGACCTATATCCTGTACGATATATCCACTGAATACTGGGATATTGCATGGATCATTACGTTCATGGAAATGGACAGGGGACTTGTGGAATGGACCGTCCTCATTTTATCCGGAATTCTCGTGATTGCACTTTGGATATTCGGGATCAGGCTCGCGGGAAATATGGATGAGGATACTGTCAGTGGCCGGTTTGATGCCGGGCTTGCGATGCTGACTCTATTGCTCCTGGTTAAGCTTTTAATAAAATCAAAAGGAGGCAGTATTGCCCAGACACATGATGCGGAATTAAATATTCTATATTTCTTCTTCTTCGGCCTGTTCGCCGTAGGACTCATCCATTATGAAGGAAGTAATAAAAACCACAACATCACCTACTATAAAAGCTCCGGGATAATCATTACTTTTACCATCATTATCTTTATCCTCGGCGGATTGTTTTCTACACTGCTTCTCCCTTGTTTGACCGCCAGCGCTGAAATGAGTTACAGCCTAATCAAAACCGCTTCACGACCTCTCCTTCAGGCTTTTGTCTTTATCATAAGAATATTATTTGTTTCGGGTTGTCGAAGGCCGATGCGTGCGGACCAGCAGGGAAGCGATATGAATAATGAGATACCCTTTGCCCCATCGGCTATCAGAGAGGAAGGGCTTTTCATGGTCATATTCCGCTGGTCAATGGTGGGAATAGGATCGGTTATTCTCCTCTTTTTAGTCTTATTAATCCTCTATTATCTCTATAGAATATTGTCATCCCGGACAAAAAAGGTTGAGAGTAGAGATAACTTTTTAGATTATCTCCTGCATTTCATCTTATTCATTAAATCTTTATTCTCATACCTGCTGCATAAAACAATACGCAGGAATATCAGAAACGCGGGTCCGGAGGTTTTTTATAAATTTTTACTTCACTGGGGAATACACAGCGGTTTGCCACCAATGTTGTCAGAAACCCCCACAGAGTATGGCTCCCGTCTTGGCCGCTTCTTCCCATCCCTGAGGAATGAGATTAATCATATAATCGATATTCATAACAGATCCTTGTACGGCAAAGTTATTATTGAAGCCCATCAATTAAATATAGCCAGGCTATCCTGGAAAAGTTTGCGAAGCCCTTTTGTCTGGCCACTGCGCATTAAGACATGGTTTGGTAATCCTGGGGCTTATGATGAATCCTTATTGTAGGTTACAAAGATTGGATTTGAAACCAAATGTTCGCTGGAATCCATAATCCGGTAATATGTTTTCCTGCCTTCAGGGGCATCCTTATCCAAATATTCCGCTTGGATTGGCGTTTTTTCTTTAATCCTGTGAATAATCTCTCCACCCCGGATCAAAAAGACGGTTACTGGTTTTTCCGTTTTATGAGAGATCTCAAATCTGATCAGTGGGGGCTGTTTTGTGACCAATGTCTCTCCCATATAAAATGGTTTTCCATCCCCTCCAGATACGGTGAAGCAATGCAATCTCAGCCAGCTTTCTCCATCACTCCGGGAACAGTACATACGCCCCCTTTCCATGGCCTCCAATACTGCCTTTTTAGAGAATCCCTTAACCAGAAAAATGGTAGGGAATGACCCGAGTTTCAAGCCCAGACGTCCATCCTCATGAAAATCCGCCGCCGATATGCCCCAGGAAGGTCTCTCTCTTTCTCCTCGACAGTATTCATTCAGGACACTGTCCCATTCTCTCCCCGGTTTCGTGGCCTTAGTGAAAGCGCCATAGACGGCGGCAAATCCGGTATAATCCCTGGATTGTTCGAGAACATGGGGATAAGGGGGTGTATGAACCTTAATCGGACCATATTTTCTGACTCCGGATTTCTGCTCGGGGTAATTCCAGAATACGAACCCTTCCCGCTTGTTCACGTAATTGATAAGCTCCTGATAAGGGGCTATTCCTTTATCTCCATCATATTGGGTAAACATGGAGCTCCTGAAAGGATTATAATCCGCGATCATCAGGATTGAGACAGCAACAAGAATCAGACCGGCAATCCTGGGAAGACCTTTCCACGTCATTAGAAAAAGTCCAATAAATAGTAAGGACAAGAATATAAGTGCGAGGGGAAGGAATCTCTCGGTGTATTTCAGACTCAGTTTATTATGGAGGTTCGGTATATTATGATAATCATCAGGATCATTGAAATTTAGGATAATTACTCGTTTATCATAATCATGGGCCGTGAGATCGTCATTGAAATAAGAGCCGGTCCAGTAGTAATAGGCGGAAGTCTCACAACCGGGAATAATGATCATATCCGGGTACATTTTTGACACCCTGTCTATCTCTCGCAGATATTCCCTTGCTCCGTGAGTGAGAATGGAAGGAAATTCCTTCTTATAACTTAAGATGTTTCTGAATGGAGGGATTCCATAGGCAATGGCGATCCTGTCATGGTCATTTATGGAAAGAACTTTAAAACCCCTCGAATGCGCCAACCGGACCAATTCCTCAATGCTATGAGCTCCGTCACTGAATTGGGAACGATTGTCAATAAGGCCAGGTAAAGCCGCATAAGGTTCTCGGGAGCCCGCATGGGCAGTCAACGACATCGCGGCTGAGAAGAAAATAAATAGGGATGTAAAAAATATGATGGCATGAAACTTTTTAAAGATAGATAACAATGAAGATATATCAGGGTCTTTTCTTTTTTGATACTTCTCCGCCATATCGTAATATTTCCTAAATAATCCAGGGCATCGACATTATCATGGAAAAAAATAGATGAAAACTCAATTATTATTTGATATTATTTAATGATTGTAAAAAAATGTTAAACTGCCACATAAAGCGTATTTCTTGTTTCATTAATTCAAAGAGATTTATAAAGATTTGTTTTTAGATGATATTCACCTTTCATAACTTTAGGAACCATTAAAGAATAATTGAAAAATATTTGGGAGGATTGTTATGAAAATGAAAGCTGCTGTAATAAGGAAGCCCGGGTCGGTATCAATTGAGGATGTGAATCTGGCGCCCCCAAAGGAAAAAGAGATCCTGGTCAAAACACACTTTTGTGGTTATTGTCATTCGGACTTTTCCGCCGTGGAAGGCTGGCTCGGATTTCCTCTTCCCAGTGTAACCGGGCATGAGGCTTCGGGTGTGGTTATGGATGTCGGCCCTGGTGTGACGAAACTTCAAAAGGGCGATCACGTAATAGCATGCTGGGCGGTATCATGCGGCACATGCAAGCTTTGTGTCTGCGGAAGAGAGAATATCTGCCCGACAAATCGCGATTTTATCATAAACGGCACGCTCTTAGATGGCACATCCAGACTGACTGACGCAAACGGAGAGATGCTGCACCACCAGACATTCGTGTCAGGTCTTGCCGAATATATGGTTATTCCTGAAGCCGGCGCAATAAAGATGAAAAAGGAGATGCCCCTTGATCAGGCTTGCCTGCTGGGTTGTTGCGTGCCCACGGGATACGGAGCCGTCTTCAATACGGCAAATGTTAAACCCGGAAACTCCGTGGCTGTATGGGGCGCAGGGGGTATCGGACTGAATGCTATTCAGGGCGCAAGACTCAGAGGTGCCAAGCCAATCATCGCCGTCGACCTTGAAGGCAGCAAGGAAGCCATAGCGATGGAGTTCGGGGCGACTCATTTCATAGACAACAGCAAGGAAGATCCTGTGCCAAAGGTCCAGGAACTCACAGACGGAGGCGCTGATTTTATCTTTGAAGCGAGTGGAGATACAGGCGCCATAAAACAGATATACTGGGCTCTGGGTATAGGCGGCAAACATATCCAGATAGGTATCCATCCCACCCATGAGGAGATACCCATGTCTCTCTCATTCACACCCCCGCATAACAGGGACATAATCGGCAGCTTTTACGGTGGCGTGCATGTTCATACGGATATTCCCGCGATAGCCGATCTGATCATGGATGGCCGATACATTGATCTGAGCAGACTCATCACCAAAAAATTCAGGCTTGAAGATCTTAATTCTGTTCACGAGGCAATGCGAAATCGCAAGATCTTGGGCCGATGGGTGTGTGAATTTGATTAATCTTTCAATGTCAATGGGTCAAGTCTGCCCAAAATCCACCATCAAATTTTTACACAAGCGACCTGAGCAAGGGATTTTGGCATATTCCTGGCCACCATCAAGTTGTCAGATGCTAGGCGCCGAGGAGCGAGGACTGAGGCGTATGAGCAATACGCCGCAGGGACGAGCGATCGAAGGCAACACCGCAGAA
>JAFGDF010000050.1 GCA_016932235.1 Deltaproteobacteria bacterium
GGGATGCTTGCAATGTTAACCCAGGGGCATGTGTCGGGGGCTATTCCCCATTGGGGACCGCGGCCGATTGATCCAAATTGATTCTGGGTGCACGTAAAACCGTACCTGTCCATGGTGAAGGCCGCAAGCCTTGTGAAGGCATAGTTGTTGGATATTATATAGAACTCGCATGTCTCCCCTTCCACAGGCACAATTTTTCCCTCTGTTTCATCGAATTTATACCTTATGCCTCCGACAGCATGGTCGATATCCCACACAATCGCTTTTTCCAGTTGCGGCCTGTGGGCCTCTGCAAACTGATAGTGCCCCGAATTTAGATCAAAGTCATGACCAAAACACCAGGCGAAGATCATGTCGCGGTTCCTTGACTTCTCAGGCTTTGAAGCAAAGTATTCGGCCAATTTTATCATTAATGCCACACTTCCGTTATTATCGACCGCGCCGGTGAAGTGACCGGTGTCATAGTGCGTGCCCGCAAGTATAACCTCATTGTAATGGCCGTTTCCCGGTAATTCAAAGACAATGTTTGAGGCATCCTGCCTTTCACGGGTAACGTTCAGTTTTAATTCAAGCGTGTGTTTCTCTCCGGAAAGGACCAGGTCCCTGAGATAGTCACCCCCGCTCTTGCTCAAACAGAAGACAGGCACGGGAAAGATATCCGACGGTGTGCCTTCGCCCTTCTGCTGTTGAGGGCTGTCGACTTGCAGGTTTGCCCTGAGCACAGCGATGGCACCTCTATCTTTTGCCTTTAGGGTCGCTTCTTTTGCGCTTGCGATATACCCCCTAATCATCTTCTCGTCTATTAGTGCGATCTTTCCTCTGACATCTACGAGGTTGAAATAGGATTGTGACCCGTCACCTAAATAGGCAATCTCACCTGTTAGTCCTTCAGGCGTGGTCTCCATGGAGTATTGGAGGGGAAAGCATTTATCTGTCAGGGTGGTCCTTATACCGCCGGCTTCAACCGTCATACTATATTCCGAAGGGTAGGGATTATTTACCCTGATTGGTTCTTTCCTTGCGCTATCAAGTCCCGCATTCCGGAGTTTGCCGAGGATATAGTCTGCCGCGTCGTCGCCTGATTTACCGGGGCGTATCCCGGAATCAAGCCCATACCCCGCGATGTTACATAGCTCAGAGATGATTTCCATTATCTCTTTTTCATCCTGCCGGTATGAGATATCTTTCATATCCTTTTTCCTTATTACACTGTCAGGTCCTGGGTCCGTACACAGGGATCGGCTGACCGGACTCGAGTGCCCCGAGATCAGGAGCTTTCCCCTGATAATAGTCATTAATATTTGGAAGTACACACCCGGCGTTTAATGCCCTGGCGCCGGGCTTGAGCCTGAAATCCAGTTCTTCCGCTTTATAGATCCTTGTAATTGAATCGCTGTTCATCTGTTCCACATTGAAAAATATGTCATAGTCTATGATAATGCTGTTTTTATCCCGGCCTGTGGCCTTACTGTATTCCTCAAGTGTCTTGAAATTTTGCTCTTCAAAGCTTCCGGAGTAGTCTTTAAGCTCATTACCTGCCGGGGACTTCCATCTAAAAGAGTATTCCGCATCAGGATCAGGACAAAAGCCGTTATAATCGGATGATGTATAATTAGTGAAAGTAGACACGGAAAAAAGCGTTTCAGAAGGCACCCATCCAAGTATCAGGTTATTACGGAAATGATAGTTGGATGCCTCCATGGCCTCTACCTTTGTGACGAAAGTATTGTGGTAATAGATCAGCCCGGAGGGATTTGACTGATGCTTAATGGCCTTGGGTACGTTATAGAGGATATTCCGGAAAAAATAGGCAGGACCGCCATAAAGGGTCTGCTGGCTAAGGCCATTGGTTCCCGAGTTCAGACACAGATTACGAAACACCCTTATATTATACATTGCACCATCGGCTTCTATAAAGTCATCATGAAGATTACTGAGAAAGTTATTGTAGATATCAATCGATACGAACATCCTGTCCCGCTGTAAGACCTCTTCAACCGGATAAACATCCGGGTGGACCTCGGGAGGGTACCCGTCAGGTACGCCGTAGGTGGCATGATCAATGCCGTCGTGAAAATTGGCTATGTAATTATGACAGACCACATGACCCGCCCCGCATACCTTTACGGCGTATTCTGAATGACATTTTTCATATGGATGGGGAGATGTCCTTGGGGGAAGGTTTGTCCAGCCGTGGAGGCTATCCGGATCGTGCCGGCCAATAAAGACATTGTCGGCTATATAAAAATTTTTTGAGCCTGACCAGTGGGTATGGATGCCCTTGTCTATATCCTCAAAACGGCACCTTTTAACGGTCAGGCCGCTGGAGCCTGCAATATCCTTCTGTCCTGCGAGAAAAGCGACATAGGTATTTCTTATGGTAAAGCCCTCAAAATAATGATGGTCGGCCGCCATGACATTAAATAGGTTAAAATTACCGTTACCATCAAAAATCACCTCTCCGTCATCGGCGGCCTTTATTGCGATAGGCCTTTCAGGGGTTCCCTTTGCGGTCAGGTAATAGGTCCCCTGGAAAGGGGTGCCTGTCCCCTTACCCCAGATGTCCGCACCGTAAAATGTCCAGTCATCCTTATAAACCCCCGCATGCACGAGTATTGTGTCACCGGGTTTGACCCTCGGAGGAGCCACGCACCACCAGTCCGCTTCGCACCAGCCCGTGTAATAGGCGGCCATAAGGTTGGGAAAGGCAGGCTCCTCCTTCTGACCGGCATAATCATTCGGGTAGACATGGTAGGTCTTTCCGTTCTTAAAGGGCCGGGGCTCAGGGCGTGTTTTAACGGTGACCAGCCTTTCAGTGTCACCGATTACCCCGTCAGGGTCGGACATGAGGAACCTGCATTCATACTCGGTTTCAGGCTCCAGGTCAAATATGCTGCCCGCGAACATGTTAGGGGTTATATAGTCTATACTGTTGTTATAAAACTTGAAGATGCTTTCTTCATTCTGTATCCGTAAAAGAGGGAGCGCCTCGCGCCATTCATAATCCCCCTTTTTACGATAAAGGACCTCAACCGTTGCGTTATGGTTGTCATCTCCTTCGACATACCATTCAAATCCAAGACAGGTCAAAGTCGAAGGCTCCACAACAAACCTTCCGGGGTTGATTCGATTCCCTTTACTTTCCATTTAGACTTCTCAAACTTCCATCCCCTCATTCCCCATGAATAATACCTTCTTTCACATACTTTTTGGTCATGGAAACGGCGAGAAACAGGATAGGCCTTTCTACTCTTGTAATCCTCAGAGGACAATGGCGCAATCCTTGTGGTATATAGATAAGACAGGTTTTATCAATAAGGTATTTTTCGTCCTCCAGCCATATTTCCACTTCTCCCCCCAGATCATGGGGATTTTGAGGATCACTTCCGATAAATCCCAGGATCTCATTATATTCATGGACGTGGGACGGAGTTCCTTCTTTTTCCGTGGCCTTCCAGTACCAGGACAGGATCACGCTTTCGGCCCCTTCCATGATCTCATCTTCCAGCCAGAGGATGCGCGTGGCCCTTTTACTGTATTGCTCCATTCTGTCCTGGACATCCTGGGGGACCTTTAATTCGGTAAGAATATATTTTTCATATTTCCGATCTGTCATGTCTGTATTTCTCCTTTCGAATCATTTCCATTCCTGTTTACATGCTTTGAGGCAGCCACAGGCAAATCTGCGGGAATAAAACAATCAAAATCAGGCGGATGACATCGACTATAATAAAAGGTGTCACTCCCTGGAACAGATCATACGTATTAGCTTCCTTTTGGAATATGCCCAGTGTTGTGAAAAGATTCATGCCGATGGGTGGAGTTATCAGGGCTATTTCCGCGAGTATGCATACAATAACACCGAACCATATCCCGTCGAAACCCAGAACGCCCGTAACAATAGGATAGATGAAGGGTACAATCAGTACGATTATTGTGGTAACAGGCAGGACAAAGCCCATAATGAACATCAGCATAATGAGAAGCCACATGATTGCCATTGGAGAAGCTCCAGAATTGGAGATCAAGTCAAGCACCAGGAAATTTAGGCCTGTCAGGGTCACGAAGCGGGCGAATACAACAGAGAAAATGATTATGGTAAATGCCATGCAGGATGTGCGCAGGCTGTCCAGCATGGCGGAACGGATCAAGGCCCACTTAAAACCCTTCCTGAAAAGGAGTATCAGAAGCGAGCCGGTTGATCCTATTCCTGCCGCCTCGGTCGGGGTAAAAAAGCCTGCGTAGATTCCGCCTATCACCAAAATCATCAGAGAAAGAAAACCCCATGTACCTTTCAGACTAATGAGCTTTTCTTTCCACGTGGTTGCAGCACCCGCCGGCGCCGCCCATATCCCGGATGCAGCCAGGAAAATAATAGCTATGGAATATAGCGCGGCCTCCATCAATCCCGGGATCACCCCTGCCATAAACAGTCTGCCGACCGACTCATCCGTAATGCTTCCGTATATAATAAAAGTGATGCTCGGAGGAATAAGGCCACCCAGGGTAGCACCACAGCAGAGGGTGCCAAGTGTGAGTCTTTTGTCATAACCGGCATTTTCCATAGGTTTGTAGGCGATCGGTCCGAATGTAAGTATCCCGGCGCCGCTTGACCCGGTGCATGCTGCAAAAGCGGCTGAGCCCCATATAGTCCCTATAGCCAGTCCGCCGGGTAGTCTCCCGAACCAGGCAGCGGCGGTTTCATATAGTTCACCCCCGATCTTGGAATAACTCGCAAATTGCCCCATCAGGATAAATAAGGGTACGGCCATAAGGACATAACTGGTGCCATAGGACCAGACTGTGGTTATGAGTGTGGTCATGGCCCCCTCAAAGCTGGACAGATGGGCGAATCCGAGAAAACCGACAATTCCAAAGGCAATGGCAATGGGCATTTTTAGTAGGATAAGCAGAAAAATAGCGGCAAAACCTAAAATGCCTATCATGCTGGGCGTTAGTTCCATTATTTACTCCCTAAATCTTTAACGGCGTCGACCAGATCAAAAATTAGTTGAAGACAAAAGGTAATGGCGCCAACGAACATCATGGAATGGAAAGGCCAATAGGGAATGCCGATATTATCCGTTCTCATGAGGCTGGCTCTGGAATCCATTGTGTATTCTACAGACTGCCAGGCAACGAGACTCAGGAGGACAATTCCGA
>JAFGDF010000324.1 GCA_016932235.1 Deltaproteobacteria bacterium
CCAGGTAATAAGACGCTAATCCTATAAGCCTCCCTTCTTCATCAAACAAACCACCGCCGCTTGAGCCGGGAAGGACAGGAGTGGATATCTGAAGAAATTTGCCGCCATCCACCGGGCGGACTGCCAAAATAACGCCTTCAGTCAGCGGGGTCAGCTGCAAACCTATGCGCGTCTTAACAGTGTATATCCTTGAACCTGCCTTAAGATCATTGGTGTTGCCCCTTACAATCGCCCGCGCGTTGATTCCCCTAACACTGAGCGTGCATACATCCCGATCCCAATCCGCGTATTGAACCTTAGCCGGGTATTCCTTCTCTTTATAGATCACCCATATTTGTTCGGCATCTTCAATAACATGACAATTGGTGGCAACCAGATCAGTGTCAACAACCACGCCGCTTCCTTTATTCCTGGTATTTTTAATTTCATTATCGGCCTGAATCATCACCAAAGCGGGAGAAACAGTATTCAAAACCTCGGAGGCTGTCCCTGAATAAGACGGCATCCCCAAAAAAAGAACAATGATAGCCACAAGGCACTGCAGTCCTCTTTTCATGGTTTTTCCCATAGGATCTCTCGCGCCCTTCGCAGGACTTGGTCGAAGAATGTCTCCAGCCCTTGATTGACGCCACGACAACCGGCCACAACACGTTCGGCCCAATCCACATATTCACGTCGGCGTTTCAGAGACCATCTTGACGGCGGGTTGTCAGTGACCTCCCTAATGTTGGAGATCTTATCCGCGATCTCGATCAATTTCGCGGCAGTAGACAGCAGCGGTGCGTTTTCCACCTGCAGGCGCTTGCGCTTAACCCTGGACAGGCTCTTGTCATCGGTGACCTCCTTTACCATGGAACAGATTTCGCGGCCAAATGCCTTTTCAACTTCGTTCGGACTGGTATCTGTATCCTCGATCGTGTCGTGCAAGATTGCTGCTGCCAATATGGATATATTATACACGCCCCCAATGTTGGCCAGTATGGAGGCTACCTCGATGGGGTGGTTGATATACGGCGATCTATCCGCCCCCTTACGACGATCATTTCTGTGCTTTTCAGCCGCGAATTCGAGCGACTTAAGCAGGATGTCCAAACAAGCGGCCTGGTGATGGGTCTGATCAGAGGACAATATTTACCTCCATAATTATAAAACCATGGGGGTCAGGGCTACACAATTGACAAAAATAAGAATTCTGTCAAATGTGTAGCCCTGACCCCCATGAAGGATCGTGTCCTTATTTTACCATCTATTTTTTTTCGCCGATAATACCGGCGCGAAAAGCGCTTGTAAAGTTTCGGCAAAATCTGTCCCTGCCAAGCACGGCATCAGCAGCATATATTATGCTGAGGAGCCTGATATCCTCCGGGTCCATTATGGCAGTGTCAATGCCCGCTGAGATAGCAAGGACCGCAAAAGTCTGGTTGACGGTAGATCTCGCAGGCAATCCGAACGAGATGTTGCTTAACGCGGCGCTAATATGGACTTTGGGAAATTCTTTCCTTATTCTGCCTATTGTATCAAATGTGGTGTTTCCGCTCTTAATATCTGTTGATATGGCTGTGACAAGCGGATCAACATAGAGCTTCTCATCCGCAATGCCCTTGTTTCTTGTCATACCTATAAGCCTGTGCAAGATTTCAAGCCTTTTTTCCACATTATTGGGGATCCCTTTATCGTCCACGGGCACCAGGATAAATTCTGTCTGATGCTCGGACACCAATGGCAGAACCCCTTCCAGACTCTTATTTTCTCCGCTCAGGGAGTTGATCATGGGTTTCTTGTTTACTTTTCCTAGTCCGGCGGAAAGCGCCTTTGGATTAGTGCTGTCAAGACACAATGTGCAATCGGTAACCTCCTGTACGGAATTAACGAGCCAGATCATGTCTTCCGGCTCTTTATCCGGGGATGTGCCCGCGTTTACATCCAGATAATTTGCCCCGGCCTTTACCTGCCTCAATGCCAGGTCCTGGATGAAGGCCTTGTCCCTGTTGGCGATCGCCTCTTTAACCTTTTTTCGAGTTCCGTTAATTTTTTCACCTATTATAATCATTCCAGTCCTCCTGATATTTATGATTTTATACAGAATTCTATATGATTCAGGTTAAGATTACAAGCACAAATCCGGTATTTTTTTATTGACTTATCCTGTTGTTATTTATATAAGTCGCGGATAAATTTTTAATTTGGAGGAGGTTTACTGTGACAGCAAACAAATACGAAAGACTTTTTTCACCATATCATATAGGCAAGGTCCAATTAAAAAACAGGTTTGTGAAATCAGCGGCCCAGACATATTTCTTCGAGTCAGGAGAGAGGCGTGTAGGCGATATAGCGCTTGCTTTCTATGAAGCGGTAGCCAAAGGCGGTGTTGGTCTTATTATTGTCGAGACACCTGCCATGGAATGGCCGTTGCTCGAGGATGGCGATCGCAGATACCGGGTTGATAATGACAAGTACATTAAAAACATTTCTGAATTGAGCGCGGCCGTGCATAAACATGACTGCAAAATATTTACCCAGTTCTATCACCGCGGCCCATGGGGCAAGGAATACCAATTTATAGCCGATCGCGTCGCCTCTTCTCCGGTTTTATTTTCGTCGCCATACGACGTTCATGAAGAGACTCCGCCGAGGGCATTAAGCGTTGAAGAGATAGAATGGTGGGTGGATCATTTCGCCAGCTGCGCGGTACGGGTCCAGAAGGCCGGTTTTGACGGCGTTGAAATAAACGCCGGCGCTGACCATCTCTTTCACACCTTTATTTCACGATACTGGAACAGGCGTGACGATGAATACGGTCCCCAGTCGATGGAAAACCGGATGAGGTTCGTTGTAAACGTCTTAAAAGAGATCAAGAAACGGTGCGGTCAAGACTGGCCGATACAGGTGCTTATGAATGCCTATGAATTCGGCGTGGGCGATCAGGGGATAACCAAGGAAGAAGGTATTGAGATCGCGAAGATATATGAATCAATCGGGATTGACTCACTGCAGGTCAGGAATCATCTGGTTGGACATCACCAGGGTTCATATCTTCATAACGTGCTATGGTACCCTGAACTCTGCATTCCCAAAAAAGATTTGCCAGAGGAGATGTACTGGGGCCATTACGGGGATCTTATCAATGTGCCGTCTGCCGCCAGAGTCAAAAAAGAAATTACAAGGCCGACCATTATGACCACAGGAGGATTCGATGCCGATTACGCGGAGATGGTCCTAAGGAAAGGCCAGGCTGACATTATCGGTTTTAACAGGAGGATTTTTGCGGATACGGATTACCCGAAAAAGATAAAAGAAGGCCGTCCGGAAGACATACAGCCGTGTACCCGTTGCTGTAACTGCGCCAAATTATACAATCAAGTCAGAGAGTGCCGCATAAACGCGGCCTTCGGTACTACCAAGTACACAATCGACAAGGCCGACAAAAAGAAAAAGGTGATAGTGATCGGCGGCGGGCCCGCCGGAATGCAGGCAGCCAGAGTCTGCGCCATCAGAGGCCATGACGTGACATTGTATGAAATGGAGCCGTACCTGGGTGGAAATTTACCATGTGCCGCAGCTATAAAAGGTATTGAGCTCGAAGACCTTCCGGAGATCGTAAAGTGGTTTAAGACCCAGCTTAAGAAAGAAGGGGTCAAGGTCCATATGAGAAAAATGCCTGATTCGTCCAAAATACTCTCAGAGAAACCGGATGCCGTGGTTGTCGCATTGGGGGCCGTACCTAAATATCCGGATATACCGGGTCTTGACAGCCCTAATGTGATTAAAACAATTACTCTGTACAGGTTGGTAAAATTTGTTCTAAGATTCTTTAGTCCGGGATTTTCCAATTGGTTCACTAAAATATGGCTCCCTGCAGGATGGAATCCGTTTGAGCGAATCGGTAAAAGGGTCCTTATAATCGGTGGCGCCATCCAGGGTTGCGAGTTAGGCGAATACATGGCTAAAAGGCGTCGGGAAGTGACTATTGTTGAACCCAGTGATAAATTAGGAGACCTGCTTACCCCCGAATTTACAAATCGTCTGTTAATCTGGTTCAAGAAAAAGGGTGTTAAAACATACACAGGGGTTAAAATGGTCGAAATCAATAAACAGGGATTAAAAATGATCACTAAAGAAGGTGAAGAAAAAACATTGGCAGCAGATCATATTATACCGATGGGATTCGGGCGAAATGTAGGCTTATATGAAGAACTCAAAGGAAAGGTGCCGGAGATCTACGTGGTCGGTGACTGCGATAATCCCGCGATAATACCTGATGCGGTCGCGTCAGGCTGGAAGATTGCCAATAAGATATAGGATGTGAGTCTAATCGCTGACTGTTAAAGGATAGCAGAAATGGCCAAAAAAAAATACGCTCGATATGTAAAAAAACTCGAATTCAAAGATGATCCATCCGGGATCAACAGGCAGGTGACCCAACTGGACGGGAAGTCTTTTGGATTGGATTTTCATATTCAATTCGGGACCTTTGTTGCGGCCGGCAAGATGGGGAAGCGGCTTTATGGCCCTCACTCCCACGACTTTAACCAGGTAATGCTTTTTATAGGGACAGATACGGATGATATGGGGGATCTGGACTCTGAAGTCGAGCTTTGCCTGGGTAAAGAGGGGGAAAAATATATGATTACCAGTTCTTCATCGGTCTGGATTCCCAAGGGATTGCCGCATTTTCCGGCTACCATTAACAGGATGGATAGGCGTTTTATATACATGGAGATATCATACGCCTCTGAATATAAAGAGAAGCCCGTGAGAGTTGATAAGAAGGCCTTTAATTCCGCGCCGATAATAGGGTGGAAGGGAAAATACAGGAAGCACATTAAGAACACCGCGTTTATTCGAAAAGGGGCCTGGATGTACGGGCCTAAGAACAGGGATGACTCAGGAGGCCAGCTTGCCTTTATTTTTAATAAGGAACCGGACGCGTTTGAATTCCTTGTTATGTGCGAGAGCTTAAAAAAGGCCCCGTACAGGTTCAGCCCCATACCGGATAAGCCCCATGCCCATCCCAGACTCGAGATCCTATTTTTTATAGGGACAGATACCAATAACCTGGGCTATCTTGGGGGAGAGGCTGAGATACACCTGGGAAAGGAAATGGAAAGGCATGTAATAACCGAACCGACCGCGGTGGTGATACCCAGAGGCCTTCCACACAACCCGCTGATTATTACAAAGATTGACAGGCCGTTTTTGCTGACGGATGTCCGGCCCCAAGGCAGCGGAGATTTTGATCCCCGAAATCTCTAGTCTATACAAATCAGGTCACGGCTGATCTTCTTTTAAGATACCGCCTTTTGAAGGACGGCCGTGACCTATGATTACCCGCCAGTTAAACAAGCTCTACGATCTATACTTCCATTAACTCCTTGATATCGTTCTTTAGTTTTCATATGACATTTTCTGCTGCAGGAGGTTTTGCGGTCTTTGAAAGACGACATCTCATATAAACTCCACCTTAGATTAGCAATGGGCTGATTTTTAAGGGTTTACGCCACTATTTTATGTCAGAATGGTTAGTTGCTATAGAGAAATAGCCTATCAAACCCTTAAAAATCAGCCCATCGGCAATGTAAAGATTAGATGTCGTCTTGAAAAGATCGGCAAAACCGAAAAATCCCAACAGGTAGGAAACATAAAACCAGGTCACAACTGATCTTCTTTTGAGATATCGTCTCTTTTGCTACTCCAGGCGCCTGAATTTGTAGAGAACCGCCATGTCTCCATAGCCCATCTTCCCATCGGGTGAAGGCTTAATCTGCATCCCCGGTATGACCATCTTATCGTATTGCGGAGTCAGTATAAGCGTGTTGGGACCTTCCATGTGACACCCGAAGGTCATTGATGATCCTCCCTGCATCATGTTTGCTATCATGGCAACCTGATGATGGACCACAAATGTGGATCCGTCGTATTCATACGTCCCCGCGTCGGCCATAAAAGCGCCTGTGCCTGACGACATATCCTTTCGCGGCGGATCAGAGAAGTCGCGGATAGCGCTGTAATACTTTTCTCCTATAAATATCATAAAGGCCGGAGGAACGGTGGTCCTTTTATTTTCACCGATGCCGACATCCATTTCTTCGATCGTCCAGATCCCTTTAATTGCCGTCGCCGTGGCGCCTTGATTTGTCGGCGAGGCGGCACCTTCATTCGATGAATCGATTACCGTGACACAGGCCATGAGCAGCGACAGGGCTGCAACAAGACAGACAGATATTATAGTGCGTATCATATGAATCCTCCTTATGTGTTAAGACTTTTGAATAGTCCTGTTTCCGTCATTCTTCGCGTATGCGGGGAATCCAGAAAGTCTTTGAAAGCACTGGATCCCCCGGTCAAGCCGGGGGATGACGGGTGTGGGTTGGATCTCCCGGTTCCGCCTTTCCATCCTCCGTAGCAGGCTACTTCGGA
>JAFGDF010000051.1 GCA_016932235.1 Deltaproteobacteria bacterium
AGGTCCCTGAAGAGAAAAGAAGAGGGGTTGCTTCAGGGAAAAACTGGTAAAGACGCTGAAAAGGGTAAGGGGTGAGGGGTAAGGGGTAAGGGGTAAGGATTTTCAACCTATAACCTATAACCAGTCGTAGCAAAGCAAATAATGTTTATGAAAAAAACAGTAAGCTGTTTGATTCTTTTATTATTGTTTTTATGGTTGCCTGTATTCGGTGTCCGGGCTGAGGTATCGGTTTCCCTGAAGCTGGATCGTTCTGAGGTGAGCGAGGCCGATTCCATTCGCATGTTGGTGAGTGTGTCCGGTTCAGGAAAGCATTCATCCGACCCGGTGATAAAAGGTGTTGATTCTTTTTATGTTACCAAAGGAGGCACATCGAGCCGTGTGGAGATAATAAACGGCCAGATGAACTCCGGGATCGATTTTACCTATTTTTTACAGCCCGGAAAAACGGGCATCTTTCACATCGGACCTGCTGAAATATCAATAGGCGGAAAGATCTACAGGAGCAATATAGCTGAGCTTAATGTGGTGAAATCATCCCTCAAACAGGGTGATGACGGCGGGGAGATCTTTCTGGTTCCTGAACTGTCCGCAGACCGTGCGGTTGTGGACGAGCAGGTTATATTCACACTGAAGCTTTACCGCCGGATCAATATCCGGGACATATCCCTGGATCTTCCGGAGCAGGAACACCTCCATTTTACCCAGTTGGGTAATCCGACAGAATATAAGACCACTATTAACAACAGATCATTGCAGGTCCTTGAGGTTCGTTACGCAGTTACGGCTTCTGAGGCAAAGGAATACCCGATAGGACCGGTCAGGATGAATATGACTGTTTTGCAAGGGGATACTCGATCTCCGGGCGGACTGTTTAATGATCCATTCTTCTCTTTTTCCACTGGTCGTCCGCTAACCCTGTCATGCGAGACACTCCTGCTGAAGGTGGACAATCTTCCGGAAGAAGGCAGACCAGCGGATTTCAGCGGGCTGGTGGGAGATTTTGAGCTGGAATCCGGTCTTGAACCATCAACAATCAAGGCGGGTGAATCCGCAACCCTTACAGTAAAAATAAAGGGCAGGGGTAATGTCAAACTGATCCCCGATTTCCAGATTCCGGAACTTGAAAAAACAAAGATCTACGCGGACAGGCCCGTCCTGGAAACAACGCAGGACAGGTCAGGGCTGGGCGGATTAAAAACAATGAAATGGGCCATTGTCCCGGAAAAGGATGGTGATCTTGAGATACCGGCATTGACCCTGAGTTATTATGATCCCAAGACAGGGAGATACATGATTGTAAAGGCCGGACCCCACTTTCTCAATGTCCTTCCGGGAGAAGGGCAGGAGACGCTGACAGTAAAGGGAGCGGAGCAAGTGCAAGGGGCACAGGGACGATCGAAGCAAGCGGTCAGGGAGATTGGAAGAGACATCCTTCCTATCCATACTTCTATAAAGGATTTCGATTCATCGACGGCTGTTCAGCCGATAACCTGTCTTATCCGGGTGATAATAATCAGCCCGATGCTGCTCTATCTCGGGATCTTTCTTACGGTCAGATTCAGGAACAGATTCATAAAGAACCTTGTGGAGTCAAAGGCAAGAAATGCCCGGAAGGCCTTTCAAAAAGCATATGGGCCAGGCAAATTATGCTCGGACGATCTGATAACCGCGGTCAGGGATTATCTTAATGATCGGTTGAATCTCCAATTGGGATCAATTACGGCTGACGAGGTGTATGAAATATTGAAGTCAAAGGGTGTGAGGGATGATCCTGCCGAAGTTATGCGGGAATTTATAATGGAATGTGAAAACTCCGTTTACACGGGAAAAGGTCGTGAAACATTCAGAGGGGAATTTGATCTCATGAAATTGATCAAGAGAATAGACAAGGAGCTGGGGTAGTGGGAAAATATCGTCGGCTCATATCCGGCTTAATACTCTTTCTTATCACTTTTTTTTCTCAGAGTACCCATTTATGCGGTCAGGAAAAAACCCGGGAAGAGATTTTTTTTCAGGCCAATCAGGCGTACAGGGAAGGACGTTATGGCGATGCGATCGATGGATATAATCTACTGATCAGGGCTGGGCATGAAAACGGCCACGTATATTACAATATGGGAAATGCATATTTTCGGGAGAGTAAACTTGGGCGGGCGATCCTTTACTATGAGAGGGCCCGGCTCCTTATTCCCAGGGACGCGGACCTTAATTTTAATCATCGATATGCCCTTGATAAAACAGTTGACGCCATTCCCGACAGTCAAGGGATATTGACCCAGACCTTTTTCTGGTTAAAGGATGCAAATTTTTCTGAGCTGCAATGGATATTTATTGCCGCTAACATCTTCTTCTGGGGACTCCTTATCATACGATTTTTTACCAGATCTGAATGGGCTTATTACCTCCTTATAATAGTCCTGATTCTCTGGCTGATAAGCTTCCTTTCATTTACTCTCAAGTGGTATCAGGTCAACAGGGATGACAGGGCCGTAATCATTCAGGAAGAGGTCGCTGTTATGGCGGGCCCTGATGAAAGGAACACCATCCTTTTCAAGCTTCATGAAGGAGCTGTTGTTCACCATGAGCGCGAAGAGGACGGATGGGCGCTCATCAGGCTGACGGATGAAAAACGTGGATGGGTCGGTTCGGATACCCTGGAACGGATTTTGCCGGTTTACCCTGAGGTCGAAGGAAGATCACTGCAATCCGTTCATGGTTCGATATCCATATCGACAGGCTCAGGACAGGCTTCACCATGAACGGGAGATAAGAACCTCACCATAAACGGTAAAGGAAAGCTTTATATTTTTTATATCCACTCACCCTGAGGCTCGACCCGAGCTTGTCGAAGCCTATCCAAGGATAAGGCCAGACTTGATGGCAAATTATGGGTTTAGATTTCTATGGATAAATTCAGCAGATACTAACCCCTTCATGCTTCGATACCTCAGCATGAACGTAAGGAGAGAATCTAAGCATGAATTTGCGATGAAAGCCTCAGCATGAACGGGAGATGAGAACCTCAGCATAAATGTGGAAAGTCATTTTTTTAAATCCGTTCACCCCGTTCATGGTGAGGTATCGAACCATGAACATCCCGGTACTTCCCGTTAATATTAAAATTTAAAGTTCCCTGCATCTTTTGTCTTACCACGATCCCCAAGAATTCTTGACAATACCCCCCCGATTGTTCTATTCATCTTTCTCGGTCGGTATCCTGTTTTATCCTGTAAAATATGTCATGAATTAATTTACGTGAAAGGTCTGCCGTCGAAAAATACCGAATCGTTGATACCAAGGAGCATAGATAATATGGAGAGTGAAACGCTAAACAGAGAATTCATGTGCATGCAATGCGGAACCTGTGCCGGAAGCTGCCCTGAATCCGGAATAACCCCCTTCAATATCCGCATGCTGGTGAGAAAAAGACAGCTCAAT
>JAFGDF010000325.1 GCA_016932235.1 Deltaproteobacteria bacterium
ACGATCTGAGAAGGTATCCGCCCGCCTGGCATGCACCTTACGCTATTAATTTGCTACCCGGGTCTTCGCCGTTCAAAAAGGCCCCCCGTACCGTGATCCTGAGACCGCAGGGCGCTATTTTCATGCATTGTGGAGGCCCGGAGGACCATGAGTGTTCAGTATGGATCTTAAAATTTTAGGAATGTTAAATCAAGCGCCAATGAATAATAATTTTGATCAGCGATTGTGGATCCCCCGGTCAAGTTAATCCGGGAAATGACAGGTAAAAAGAGAGACTTGGTCATTCTGTACTTACCCGCCTCGGGCGGGAAGGCAATCCGCCAAAGGCGGATAAACACCGCAGAACCTACCCCTGCGAAGGCAGGGGTGACATCTTTATAATGGATCAGGGACATTAAAAACTCCTTGCATTAAATATCTTTACCGCCTATGATCCATGCGCATAGAGAGGATTTTATCAATATTAAACATTTTTTCCGGAGTTTTGCACTATGAACATTAAAAGATTACTGATCCTGCTGGGAATTATAGCCGTCATTATACTATGGGCCATCATATCTGTATACCCGAACTGGCTTTGGTTCTGTAACCTGAATTTTTCCCCGGTCTTCTGGACAATGGTGCTGGGCAAATTCGGTCTCGCAACTGTGATATGGCTTTTTATGATAATAATCCTCTTTGCCAACCTTTACACGGCCCAGCGGTTTTACCCATCAAATGAAGACCGAACGGCATATATCGGGGAAATGCCGGTCTCCGGCAGAACGCTTGATACGTTTCTCATCGCTGTTATCCTGGTGGTAAGCCTCCTGATCGCATCAAGGGGCTCGGCGCAGTGGGACATGGTTCTTAGTTATTTCAGACAACAACCCTTTGACGGTAACGACCCCATCTTCAATAAGAATATAGGGTTCTATGTCTTCTCCCTTCCTTTCTATTTATTTATAAGGGAGGAATTAATGGTTCTTTTCCTGTTTGCGGGACTGGTGACCATTGTATGGTATTTCAAAGATGGCGGGCTACAGATAATCGGCGAATTCGCGGAAACCCAGGATAAACCGCTTTCATTTCCCAAGTTTAAAATCTCCAAACAAATCGGCAGCCATCTATTGATACTTTGCGGCATTATCGTTCTTCTGATCGCATGGGGTTATCATCTTAAGATCTATGGTATTCTCTATTCAACTCACGGTCCGGCATTCGGCGCGAGCTTTACCGATATCATTATAAGGAAACCGGTCTTCAGGATCCTGACTATTTTGTCCATATTATTCGGACTTTTTATTCTATACAACGCTTTCAAAATAAATATCAGGCATCTCACCATAAGCGGAATCATTTGGGTCGCGGCAATCATCATACTGCCGAATGGACTGCCTATACTGTTTCAAAAACTTATTGTAAAGCCCAATGAACTGGCAAGGGAATCAACCTATATTGACTATAATATTAAATATACAAGAAACGCCTACAATCTGAACAATATCAAAGAAGTTGATTTTGAAGTCAGCAACACACTCGGAACCAAAGATATTGAGAATAATGACACAACGATTCAGAACATAAGGGTCTGGGATGAACAACCCATTACAAAGACATACAGGCAGATTCAGGCCATCAGGCTGTATTATGACTTCAATAATATTGACGTGGACAGGTATGTAATAAATAACCAGTACAGGCAGGTAATGCTTTCGGCAAGGGAGCTTATTGTAAATCAGCTCCCTCCACAGGCAAAGACCTGGGTAAACAGGCACCTTATCTATACACATGGATACGGTGTTGCCATGAGCCCCGTGAATGAAATAACCACCGAAGGTCTTCCAAACCTTATAATAAAAGATCTCCCGCCGGTCGCAACCGATAAATGCCTTGAAATTAATCATCCTGAGATCTACTTCGGAGAAAGGACTGATGATTATGTCCTTATCAGGACAAATACCAAGGAGTTCGATTACGCTAAGGGTGACCTAAATGAATACACCTACTACGAGGGAAAAGGCGGTGTCCCTATAGACTCATTTTTAAAGAGGATTCTCTTTGCCATTGAGTTTCTGGATCCCCAGATACTCTTCACGACTTATCTCAATCCGGAAAGCAGGATTATGTTCAACCGCCGTATCGACACGAGAGTGATAGCGATAGCCCCATTCCTGTCCTATGATAAGGATCCATACATAGTTGTATCCGGAGGAAAGCTTTTCTGGATACAGGACGCATACACTACCTCTAATATGTATCCATATTCAAAGCGATCCTCAAGCCCTTTCAGAAACAGTGGGCTTAACTATATCAGAAATTCCGTCAAGGTTGTCATCGATGCCTATAACGGAGATGTTTCCTATTATCTCATCGATGAAGAAGACCCGGTTATTAAAACATATTCCAGGATATTTCCCGATCTTTTTAGACCTTTTGACGAGATGCCGGATGACCTGAAGAAACACGTTCGATATCCAAGAGATCTCTTTGACATTCAGGTGAACGCGTACGCTGCTTATCATATGCAAAACGCCCAGGTATTCTATAACCAGGAAGACCTTTGGGAGATCCCGGACGAGATGTATGGGGATAACCGCTTGAAGATGAAACCTTATTATATTATCATAAAGCTTCCTGAGTCGGATAAGGAAGAGTTTCTGTTTATGCTGCCTTTCACCCCCTCAAATAAAGATAACATGATAGGATGGCTCGCGGCCAGAAGTGATCTCCCGAACTATGGCAAGCTCCTCGTCTATAAGCTTCCCAAAGAAAAACTGGTTTACGGCCCGATGCAGATTGAAGCAAGAGTTAACCAGCAGACGGAAATATCAAGAGAATTCAGTCTCTGGGACCAGAGAGGTTCAAGGGTTATAAGGGGTAATCTTATGGCCATACCCATTAATGATTCTTTCCTTTATGTCGAACCCATTTACCTGGAGGCGAAACAGGAAGTCCAGGAAACGGCGCCTGTTTCAACCCGTCAGCCTGGAGGAGGACTTTTTGGCAGGAAACAACCGGGAACGGAAACTCCTAAGCCGACCGGTAAAGCCATACCTAGAACCGCTGCCCTGCCGGAACTGAAAAGGGTCATCGTCGCCCTTGGCAACAGGGTGGCCATGGAAGAAACACTTGAATCGGCCATTAACAAGGTGCTGGAGATAGAAACCGTTTTGAAAAAAGAAGAACCTCCTCTTCAACCGGAATATAAAAAATCAGGAGTGGTATCTGATCTTGGGATGACTGCGCTTGATCATTACAACAGGGCAAAGGATTTTCTGCGCGCAGGGGACTGGGCCGGATACGGGGAAGAACTCGAAAAGCTTGAAAATATATTGATAGAGTTATCAGAAAAGAACCAGGATGGTAATTAGTGGATCAAAATAAAATTTCGTAAGAAATTTTATTCCCACTCAATGGTGCTTGGTGGTTTTGAGGATATGTCATAAACAACCCTGTTCACGCCCTTGACATTATTGATAATCCTGTTGGATATTCTCGCCATAACCTCGTATGGGATCCGGCTCCAGTCGGCTGTCATGGCATCGAGGCTGTCCACCACCCTTATGGCGATAACATTTTCATAGGTCCTTTCATCGCCCATCACTCCGACTGTCCTGACCGGCAGAAGCACGGCGAAAGACTGCCAGACTTTCTCATATAAATCAGCTTTTCTCATTTCCTCAAGCAGAATCGTATCTGCCGCCCTGACTATTTCGAGCCTGTCATAAGTAATCTCCCCCAGTATCCTGACGGCCAGCCCGGGCCCCGGAAACGGCTGTCTCCATACAAGTTCCCTCGGGAGCCCAAGTTCCACGCCTACCTGCCTTACCTCATCTTTAAAAAGCTCCCTCAGCGGTTCGATGAGCTCAAGCATCATTACTTCCGGGAGCCCTCCGACATTATGGTGACTCTTAATAGTAGCCGAAGGTCCTTTAAATGAAACACTCTCAATCACATCGGGATACAAGGTCCCCTGGGCAAGATATTTCGCCTTGCCCATCTCTTTCGCCTTTTCTTCAAAAACCGAAATGAACTCCCTGCCGATAATCTTTCTTTTCTCCTCGGGATCGGCCACACCGCCAAGCTTTTCCAGAAAACGTTTCGATGCATCCACAAGACTGATTTTCATCCTGTATCTGTCGCTGAAGAGATCCATAACCTCCTTGCACTCACCCTTCCGTAAAAGTCCGTTATCTACGAAGACGCAGGACAGCTTATCACCTATAGCCTCTTGAAGCAAAGCTGCCGTGACTGAGGAATCAACGCCGCCGGAGAGTCCGCATATCACCCTGTCCTCTCCTGTCCGTTCCCTGATGTCCCTGATGGTCTCGCGCACAAAGGAGGCCATGGTCCAGGATGGCTTGCAACTGCATATCCTGAAAAGAAAATTGTTTAATATTTTAATGCCGTTTGGAGTATGTGCCACTTCAGGATGAAATTGAACACCGAACAACCTTCTTGAATCATCCACAATAGCCGCCACCGGGCTGTTACCGCTCTTCGCAATAACGCGAAATCCTCCGGGCAGGCGGTCAATTCGATCACCGTGACTCATCCACACATTCTCCGGTTCGTCGATGTTGAAACCATAAAAGAGATCCCTGTTATCCTGGATCTGGATAGTGGCGTTACCGTATTCGCGGTCTTCAGCCTTTGTCACAAACCCGCCTAAAACATGGGCCATGTATTGCATTCCGTAGCATATACCCAGCACGGGCAAATCAAGCTCGAGGATCTCCCTGTCGGCAAGAGGCGCTTCCTTATCATAAATACTGGACGGTCCCCCGGACAGAATAATACCATCGGGCGAAAACCTTCGAATCTTCTTCAGGCTGATATTGTAAGGATGGATTTCACAATAGACCTGAGATTCTCTTATCCTCCTTGCAATAAGCTGCGTATACTGAGATCCGAAATCAAGTATCAGTATCTTGTATTCATAGATGTTTCCCATCATTATTCAAGCCTGTAGTTCGGAGCTTCTCTTATTATATCAACGTCATGCACATGTGACTCTTTCAATCCCGCCATGGTCAGTCTCATGAATTTCGGTTTTATATGCAGATCTTCGATATGTCTACAACCCAGGTAGCCCATTCCTGATCTTAAGCCGCCGACAAGCTGATAGACTACACCGGCCAGAGGGCCTCTGTACGGGACTCTCCCCACGATACCTTCCGGGACCAGTTCACTCTCATCTTTCTTATTGAGTTGAAAATATCTGTCCTTGCTCCCTTCTTTCATGGCGTCTATTGAACCCATGCCCCTATAGACCTTGTATGTGCGTCCCTGAAACAGGATGGTCTCTCCCGGACTCTCTTCCGTTCCACCAAAAAGACTCCCGATCATCACCGAATCGGCGCCCCCTGCCAGGGCCTTGGTAATATCACCGGAATATTTGATACCACCATCGGCGATAACAGGCACACCATACTTCTTTGCTGCTTCCGAACAGTTCATAATAGCCGTCATCTGAGGGACGCCCACCCCCGCGACTACCCTGGTGGTGCAAATAGAACCTGGACCGACGCCTACTTTTACGCTGTCAACTCCCACATCGATTAATGCCTTTACTCCTTCAGCCGTAGCAACATTTCCCGCCACAAGCTCCGGTTCCGGATAGTTTTTCTTGATCCTCATGGCAGTCTCTATAACCCCTGACGAATGTCCATGAGCGGTATCGACTAAGATAATATCCACGCCCGCATTAACAAGCCTTTCAACCCTTTCATCAGTATCCGGACCTACTCCAACCGCGGCCCCCACCCTTAGGCGACCGAAGCCGTCCTTACAGGAATTAGGATATTTTTTTATCTTCTCTATGTCCTTTATGGTTATCAGACCCACAAGCTTACCTTCATCGTCAACTACAAGCAATTTCTCAATCCTTCTCTCATGAAGGATCGCCTTGGATTCCTCCAGTGTAATCCCGGCCTTTGCTGTGGCAAGGTTGTCCCTGGTCATGACCGCCTCGACCTTCTCTTCCAGATTAACGGCAAACCTCAAATCCCGGTTGGTAATAATACCAACGAGATTCCCCTCTTTCACGACAGGCACGCCTGATATTTTGTAATCGCTCATAATATTAAGCACTTCATATATCTTACGTTCCGGACCTATTGTTATGGGATTGACTATCATTCCGCTCTCTGATTTTTTTACCTTCTCAACCTCCAGCGCCTGCCGTTCAATACTCATATTTTTGTGTATAAATCCAAGACCACCCTGTCTCGCCAGCGTAATCGCCGTGGCGGATTCAGTAACCGTATCCATAGCCGCGCTGGTGATGGGGATATTCAGGCTGATTTTCCTGGTTAATCTTGTCTTCACATCCACTTCATCTGGAAGGACCGCTGAACTTGCGGGCACCAGGATTAGATCATCAAACGTATACCCGCATTCAATATCTTCTCTGTTCATATTCCTCTCCCTAGCAGTCTGCCGGACTTTTACCGACAGACTGCTAATAAATTTTTTCTTTTTTTTGTGAACAGATTTTTTCCGTGCTGAGAAAAAATCCATGCATTTCTTTCAAATTCCAGGAAAAACTATCAGAGGAATGAACATTTTTCAAGATATTAAAATAAGAGATAAATTCTGAATTTTATTTAAAAGGACCTTTTATTTCTCCTTTTTCAGCCGCTTCAATAGCCGACAAGCTGAAAAGAGACTTCCTTGTCCATAAACGTTCTTTTATAGGAGTTCATTGCTGTCCAAAATAAAATGCCTCAGTTGTCGCAGAAAATTAATACGAACCGCCAAGAGCCAGGGTCGCGGAGAGGGAATATTTTTCATTTGCGGGGAAACGGCAAATGAAAATCTTAGCAATCTTCGCGTCGGTTAAATCCTTCGGTTCTTACAGGATATTTCTTTACATGCCCCCGTTTTTACATTATTAAAAAGATCAGTATTATTTATCAAGCTTTTGCTGACCGACAGCTTAAGCAGTGACCGGTATATGGAGGTGTCTATGGCCAGAAAATTATTAGGGTTTGTTTTCGCCTTGCTGTCCGTGATATTTTTATCAGGATGCGGATATAACACGATGCAGAGGTATGAAGAGGCCGTCTTTAAGGCCTGGGGAGATGTGGAATCCAATCTGCAGCGCCGGGCCGATCTTATTCCCAATCTGGTTGAAGTCGTAAAAGGCTACGCGGCTCATGAAAAAGAAACGCTTGAGGGCGTTATAGAGGCGCGATCCAAGGCTACTTCAATCAATTTGTCAGCTAATGATCTGGGCAATCCCGCAGCCATGGAACAGTTCAGGCAGGCCCAGGGTGAACTCTCTTCAGCATTGGCCAGACTAATGGTGGTTGTGGAACGATACCCCGATCTTAAGGCAAACCAGAACTTTCTGGATCTTCAAAACCAGCTGGAAGGGACTGAGAACCGCATCAATGTCGCCCGCCAGAGATATAACCAAGCCGTTGAACAATTCAACTATGCGATCCGTAAATTTCCCAACAGCTTGACCAACAGTCTTTTGCTCCACCTGGATCGAAAAGAATATTTCAAGTTGGAAGAATCTTCCAAAGAGGTGCCCAAGATCAAATTCACAGAATGATCCCCATAGGATATATTTAAAAAAATGATCACGAGCAAAATAACCTTCAAGATAATATTTTTATGGGTCATCGCTTTTATAGTACTTTTTAATTTGGCCCCGTCTTACTGCCTGGATGTTCCCGTACTGAAGGGTCACGTGAACGATTACGCTGATATACTGTCTCATTCCAGCGAACAGCAAATTGAGGTCTTCCTCAGCGGTCTGGAACAGTCAGACTCTACTCAGATAGTGGTGCTTACGATACCGTCTCTTGAGGGTGAAGACCTTGAGGAATTCTCCATTAGAGTTGTTGATGAATGGAAAATCGGGCAAAAGGGTCTGGACAACGGTGCAATGCTCCTGATCGCCAAAAATGACCGCAAGCTAAGAATAGAGGTTGGATACGGCCTTGAAGGATCTTTGACAGACCTTATGTCGGGCCAGATAATAAGAAATATTATTACGCCTCAGTTCAAATCAGGCAATTTTGAAAAGGGTGTGATCGACGGTGTACACGCTATGGCCCAGGTTGTTCGGGGAGAATTCAATGCTGACGATGCAAAGCCGCTCACACCCCGGACATCCTCCAGACGGACTGATTTCTCCTTTCTGATTGTACTGGTCTTCCTTATAAACATGGTCGGGAGACTCCGAAAGCCTCTTGGCGCCCTTGCCGGTGGTGTTTTTTTCCCTATAATGGGAGCGATGCTATTTAATCCAGGGCTTATGGTTCTGCTTGCGCTTATTCCTATTGGAATAATCGCGGGCCTCTTTCTAAGCCTTTTCGGCGGTCCTCTGACTTTTGGCGCCTCACATGCCCGCGGTTCCTCAAGAGGGGGCGGTCACTGGCTCGGAGGATTCTCAGGCGGCGGAGGAGGATTCGGAGGATTCTCAGGCGGCGGCGGAGGATTCGGCGGGGGAGGATCTTCCGGAGGCTGGTAAAAGAATCATGGATGAAATATTATGAAAAATCTCGTTAAGAATTTTCTAACTGATGACGATCAAGAGAAAATTATCGATTCCGTTAAACAGGTGGAACATAGTACATCCGGTGAAATCGTGCCCACGGTAGTTTCCTGCAGTTACCACTATCCAATGTCGGACGTCATAGGTGGTTTTGTATTAGCGCTTCCCCTTTCTTTGATTTTAACCCATTTTATAGGCGGCTGGCTCTGGATCGGAACCCAGAACATGTGGCTGTTTCTGGGGATAATGACCGTTTTATTTATCTTCTTTCACCGGTTCGTTAAACATGTCCTGTGCCTGAAAAGACTGTTTATTTCAAAAAGAGAAATCGATGAAGAAGTGGAAGAAGCCGCCCTCGTAAGCTTTTTCAATGAAGGACTATATCGAACCCGCGATAAGACGGGTGTTTTACTTTTTATTTCCGTATTTGAACATCGCGTTTGGGTCCTGGCGGACAGCGGTATAAACGAAAAAGTTGCCATAGGGCAATGGGATAAAATTGTCAATAGCATTCTTGAAGGGATAAAACAAAAGAGACAGGCAGATGCGATCTGTCAGGCGATAAAAGAGATTGGTAAAATCCTGGAAGAGCATTTTCCTGCAAAGGCCGATGACAGGAATGAATTGAAGGACCTGATTATAGAACACGATTAGAATTAAACGCTCACTTTTTCTTCTTTCACAAAATACAGCAAAATCCCCCCGATCAGGAACAGCGCGGATATTGAAGCGAGGCTTATTCTTGACGATACATCGCTTGAATAACCTATGGTTCTCACAAAAAGCCCTACCCCACCCATGAGAACAGGCCCTAAGACTACGGCGAATTTGCCGAGCATATTGTAAAACCCAAAGAATTCCGCTGTCCGTTCCACAGGAATCATCCTTGCATAAAAAGACCTGCTCAATGCCTGAACACCCCCCTGTACCAAACCTATTATTATGGCAAGGATATAAAATTCCATCCTGTTTTCCATGAAGGCACCCCAGATCGAGATGATAAGATATATCGCAACTGCCGTCAAAATAGAATTTTTTGTTCCAATCCTTCCTGCCAGCCAGCCAAATCCCAGAGCTGCCGGAAAGCCGACAAATTGAACCAGTAAAAGGGCTGATATAAGATCTTTTGAACTGAATCCAATAGATATCCCATAGGCTACAGCCATGCGAATAATGGTATCCACTCCGTCAATATACAACCAATAAGCAACAAGAAAAAGAAAAACACCCCTGAGATGCCTCGCATGCTGAATTGTCTGGCCTAACTGCCTGACTCCCCTAAGTGTGGCATCTCGCCATGATACGGTCCTGTCGCCTTCTGATTCATGAATAAAAAGGAAAGCGGGCACAGAAAAGACAGCCCACCACAGGCCAACGGAAAGGAATGAAAACCTGACCGCTTCGCCGGTGTCCGAAAATCCGAATACAGAGGGGCTCAATGTCATCCAGACATTCAGGGCCAGTAGTAGTCCCCCTCCCAGGTACCCCAGGGAAAACCCGAGCGAGGACACAAAATCCACTTTCTTTTCAGACGCGACTACTTTTATCAGAGAGTCATAAAATATATTTCCACCTGAAAAACCGATAACACCTAACACATAATAAACCGCCGCGATAAGCCAGCTACCTTTTGAGATCATATACATCCCAGATGTCGCTAGAACTCCGACAACCATGAAAAACATTAGGAATTTTTTTCTTGATTCTCCCTTGTCGGCGATAGCCCCCAACAGCGGGGCCATGACGGCAACCAGTACGCCACCCACAGAATTCGCGACTCCAAGCCTGGCAGTGCTTAATGTCTGGTCAATACCGGCGCACCAGAATTCTTTAAAGAACACAGGGAACATACCTGCCATGACTGTTGTGGCAAAAGCGGAATTGGCCCAGTCATAAAGGCTCCACCCTAAAATTGCTTTTGTGTCATCAGCTTGCATGTCTTCCCTTTAATATCAGGCTTTAAGATATAGGCTGCTATAATTTGCGTTATTTAATCAGGTAAGTCCAGTCTTTAATACTATAATGGGTGTGTGCGCCCTTCATTTTCAGTCTTTGATAGGCAATAATTTATCAGAATACTTTTAAGTGGCCTTTTTCAGGGTCTTTACCTGAAGTTAATTGCTGCTGAGATTTATTCATTTGACAACTCCTGGTATCTGTTAGAGATTTGGATATTACATCGAAGGGGATTATTTGATAATGAAAAAAAATCCGGGTGGTTATAACGGCAGGATCCTTAGGATTAACCTTTCCAATAAAAATATCGCCCACGAAGAAATGGACAATCTATTCTGTCGGAAGTACCTCGGGGGTTCCGGTTTTGTATCATACTTTCTTCTCAATGAAATAGGCAAAGGTTCAAATCCTCTTGGTCCTGAAAATAAACTTATTTTTGCGCTTGGTCCGGTCACAGGGACATCCATGATAGGCAGCGGAAGACATTCCGTTGGTGCCCAATCACCTTTAGGCAACGGCATCGCTCTTTCCGAGTCTGGAGAATACTGGGGAGCCGAACTTAAGCGTGCGGGATATGACATTGTCATTATTGAAGGAAAGGCGGAAAAGCCCGTTTTTATCCGGATAAATAATGATGGTGCTGAAATTCATGATGCGGGCAACCTATGGGGCATGAACACTTTGGAGGCCCAAAAGGCTATAAGGGACAGACTCAACGACAAAAGGTCACGCGTCGCGCTTATCGGTCCTGCTGGTGAGAATCTCGTGAAGTTTGCGTGTATCATGCACGGTCTCTATGATGCGGCAGGCAGAGGTGGCCTTGGCGCCGTAATGGGCTCAAAGAACCTCAAGGCAATCGCGGTGAGGGGGAATAAATCCCCCAGAGTGGCCGACCCGGCCCGCCTTAAGGAATTTAGAAAATGGCTGTCCGACAATATGCAAGAATCGCCTTTCATAAAGATATTGAAGGAATTCGGGACAGGCGGGCCGGAAATGATAGCGTTCGAGAGTATGGGAAATATGCCTGTTCGCAATTTCCGCGATGGTTCGTTTCCTGGCGTGAAAAAGATTAACGGCGAGGTAATAAGGGACACAATCAGGATCGGGATGGACAGTTGCTTTGCATGCCCGGTGCGTTGCAAGAAACAGGTCGGGTTTGAAGAACCTTACAGGGTAAATCCGGCTTACGGCGGGCCGGAGTACGAAACACTTGCGTCTCTTGGGAGCAATTGCGGTATTGATAATCTCAAGGCCATCGCTAAAGGTAATGAATTGTGCAACGCTTATTCCATGGACACTATCTCCACGGGCAGCGTTATTGCATTCGCCATGGAATGCTTTGAAAAAGGATTACTGACTGCCAAAGATACCGATGGGCTGGAGATGAGATTCGGTGATGAGGCGGTCATGCTCAAGGCTATCGAGTTGATTGCCCGCAGGCAGGGCGTTGGAGGATTGCTGGCAGATGGCACGGCCGGTCTCGCGAAACGGCTGGGACATCAAACGGATAAATTCGCCATACACGTTAAAGGTGTGGACGCGGGATTACATGAACCCAGGATCAAACCGGCTCTTGGCCTGGGTTACATGGTTAATCCGATCGGAGCTGATCACGTTCTCAATATGCAGGATGACAGGTTTGCATCTGATGCCGGCCTGAGAGACGTAAAAACCCTTGGGATTCTGGAAGCAATGCCCATGAAAGAAATAGGTCCATCCAAGGTGGCCCTTTTTAAATATGAACAATCAAAAAAAATGATACTGAATTGTCTCGTGATGTGCGCCTTTCCCGGAAGTTCCTTTAGCTATCAGCAGCTTGCCGATCTAACGGCGGCCGCCACAGGATGGGATACCGGGGTTGTTGAGCTATTGAAGATAGCGGAACGGGCCCTTACAATGGCCAGATTATTTAATATAAGGCAGGGCTTAACAGGCGATGATGACAGGTTGCCCCAGCGTTTCTTTCAACCCAAAACGGATGGTCCGGTGAAGAAGGGCCTTGACCGGGAAAAGATGGAGAGAGCCAAAAGATACTATTACACGCTCATGGGCTGGGACCCGGATACGGGGATACCCTTGAAGGATAAATGTGAAGAACTCGGTATCGATCAGGTTCTCTCATAGAATCATCCTTGCCCTCTTATGAAATCGCAATTGCGAAAAAACAAGGATGACTGCAAATAAACCTGATGAGATAAAAGAAAATCAATTTCCGGTTACTCGAAAACCCCGTCCTCCATTAGCTCAATGAACTCAACATCAGGCATTCCCATGATCTCACGGCAGACATACTCCGTGTGTTCCCCTAGCGCCGGCGCGGCCATTCTGCCTTCAACCGGCGTCTCTGACAACTGAAAGGCCTCCCCAATATGGGGATATTCTCCAAGTTCGCCATGGTTCATATACCAGAAAAAATTCCGGTGTTTCAACTGCGGGTCGGCAAGAAGCTGTTCTGAACTGTTTACCACTCCCGCTGCTATCCCGGCCGACTGCATCAGCCGCGTTACTTCATCAGCAGAGTGTTTCCTTGTCCACGAAGCGATCTGTGAATCCAGTTCGTCCTCATTACTTTTTCTTCCTGAAAAGCTGGAAAATTTTTCCATCACAGTCCATTCAGGATCCCCCAGAACCCTGCAGAAAGACCTCCATTCCTCATCAGAGAACACGGCAATTGCGCACCACTGATCCTCACCCCTGCAGGGATAGACCGCATGCGGCGCGGCATAAGCGCAACGGTTGCCCGATCTGCCGGCTATTCTTCCGCTTGAAAAGTAGTCAAGCATCAGGGGCGCCAGATAATGGATGCTTGCCTCGTTTTGGGAAAGGTCCAGGTACTGCCCTTTTCCCGTCCTGAGACGATAAAGCATCGCGGAAATTACCGCGGCTGCACCCAGCGAAGGGGTGCAGGCATCCGTTACTCCCGCATAGGGTTGCACGGGGTCCCTGTCCGGCCATCCGGTGATTTGTGTGAAGCCTGCCAGCCCGGTCAGCTGATTTCCAAATCCCAGATAACCGGCATACGGGCCTGTCTGGCCCTGCATGCTCATGCTGATCATGATAATATCATTCTTGACTTCTTTAAGATCCTTATAGCTTAATCCAAGCCTCTCCATTGCACCCGGGGTAAAGTTTTCGATTACTACATCGCTTTTCTCTACCAGCCTTTTTGCCAGTTCAACGCCTTTTGGATGTTTCAAATTAAGAGCCATACTGTAATTATTGGCGTTATACAAGGCGTGGTAAGCGCTGCGGTTTATACCGGGGATATTATCTTTATATGGAGTGCTGGTCCTCAAAGGATCGGGCCTGTGGATTGATTCAACGCGAATTACCCTCGCGCCAAGGTCGGCCAGATATTTTCCCGTCATGGGAGCTGCCAGTACCCAGCCGAAATTAACAACAATTACATTTTCCAGGGCCAAATTGACCATTTCATCATATCTCCAGTCCTGCCCATATCTCTAAATTATCTTACGCTGCCTGAGTTTGTCCAGTTCTGTTTTTGAGATACCCAGCTCCCTCTCATATATATCCCGGCTGTGTTCACCTGTAAGAGGGGCCCTTTGCCTGATCCCGGAAAATGTCTCTGAAGATCTTACAAAGGTGCCGGGATAAATCAGTTCCTCTCCAAGTTCAGGGTGATCCACCTTAATCCAGAAATTTCTCTCTTTAAGCTGAACCTCTTCAGCTATGTCCCGGCAGTCGTTGACAGGATAGATATCAACATGCCTTCTCATTCCTCCCTCAAACAGCTCTTCCTTGGTATGGGCCATAAGGAATCTGCCGATATCTTTTTCCAGTTCTTTCACAACGGTCTCGGTGGTTGTTGACATATCAAAAACATCCCAATCCATCTTTTTCATGAAATCACTGGCCATTCCCTCACTGTCCATCCATCCGGTAAGGGACTTATTGGTCCTTGCCCGTGTTCCCCCGCCTCCAAGCAGAAAGATTACGAAACCATCCCTACATGGCCATATCTGCCTGACCAGACCAGGTCCCCATCCGATTCTGTGCTGACCGGAACGCCGGACTTTTACATTATTAGTGCACCAGTGCGCTATTGGCTGTGCTATCATCTGGATAATACTATCGCGAACGGCAATATCAATATGCTGACCTCTGTCCGATTCATGTCTCCAGTAATACGCAGCCAGAGCTGCCACAGCGGCCTGTGCGCCGGCATGATGGCATGCATGCGGATAGCTTATCATGATCGGCGGTCTGTCCGGATCACCGCTCAGATTCATCAACCCACTCATGGCCATATTCACAAGCTCACATGATCTATAACTGCTGTAAGGGCCTTTCGAGCCGAAGGGAGTGATTGAAACCACTATGATCTTCGGATTTATTTTACAAAGCTCCGAATAATCTAACCCTATGGTTCTCATATAATCAACCGGGTAGGATTCTATAATAAAATCAGCCGCTTTAACGAGTTTTTTAAATATCTCTCTGCCTTCTTCCCTCTCGATATCAAGGGTTATGCCTCTCTTATTTGCATTATATGCAAACCAGAAAAGACTTCTTTCAGAATCGATTTTACCCTTGTGAAAAGGACCGATATCCCTTGAGGGATCGCCGCCGGGCTTCTCTATCTTTATTACATCCACTCCCATATCGGCAAGGATTCTGCCACAGAAAAAACCCTGAAAATCCGTAAGATCCAGGGCCTTTACCGATTCGAGCATTAAGTCTCCATTATCTTTTCTATCTGTCATATGGAATACCGGTCCAATCCTCTTCTTTTGATGGGAGTATAACCGCCGCACTTCCCTTGGATGAAATCTGTCCGCGCTGGTTTTCACCCCAGATCTCGCACTCCACGCAATGGCGCCCGTCTTCCACATGCTTTTTGATGACCTTCCCCTGCCACGTGGTCGTGTCACCTGCATATATGGGTCTGCGGACCTGCAGGCTTAGGCTGCTTAACCACCCCATATCTCCTATCCAGTCCGTCATCAGCTGGCTGGGCTGAGCCGGCCTCATTGGGCCGATATCCATGGGAGCTGGAAGGCCTCTTACTTTCCAGGACTGACCTTCAGAATAATGCCAATAGCATCCGGGACCCGGTAACGTAAATGGAAGGACGGATCCGATCCTTTGTGAAACATCCGCTGAGGCAACTATCTTGGGGATGGTGAGATGACGCACCATGGAAGGGACCTCGGATCCTATATTCACATCCTCATAATAGAGCGGCCTTTCTCCCCTGGAAGTAGAGACCCCTTTTTTTGATTCAGGGTAACCCTGCGGGTACATCTCCCCTATCTCCTCTTTTGAATATGTTCCTTTCTTCTGTGCATTTGCTGTGGAATATCTCATCACAGACTGGCGCCATTTACAGATGAGTTCATTCCTTTGATTAGTGAATGATGTCTCCGCCGTGATTAAAACCATGGGGCCCACGAAATTGCCCTGCTTTTCGACCACATCAAAAATCTTGCTTACAGGCCTTATGGTGTCCCCAACTCGTATGGGAAGATAGAAATCAAATTCAGAGCCTGCGAACAGGTTGCCATGGGGCCAGTTGTCAACACCCGGTATATTAGTTACGTGAAGGGCAGATCCTCCGCCGGAAGTGTGCACAAACGTCGGCGGAGCTATAATGCCGCGCCAGTGAGTATTTTTTGCGTATTTCTCCTCATAGAACAGCGGATTACAATCCTCGAGTGACAGGGCGTAGCGTCTAAGCTCCGAAGCATCCACCGGACACCTGGCTAGATACGCATCCGCTTCACTAATTTCTCTTTCTTTTCCAATTAATTTTCTGACTTCACTCAGGTCAAAAAATACCTTATTACTGTTCATAAATCATCTCCTGTATATAATGTGAAATACATCTCATATATAGTTGATTTAAAGGCTCGCTTATATGATTTGAGAGGAAAACAACGCAATTTTCTGACCGGGCATTGTTGAAAAATTGTAATATATCTGTTGAGTTGTCAAATTAAAAAATGTTAAAATCAATTAACTTCCAGTTAATTCCACGAAAGTAGTAATAATATGATACTAAACATTAATCAGTTACGGGCGTTCTATTTTGTCGCCAAGTATAACAGCGTAAAGCTGGCGGCACAGGAGTTGATGGTTACACCGCCTGCCATAACCAAGCAGGTAAAACAACTTGAAGAGTTCCTGGATGCCAAATTGATGTTCAGGGAAAGTAATGGAATAAAACTGACAACTATGGGCAAGAAGGCCTTTAAAAAATCCGAGGTAATATTCGACAAGATCAGAGAATTGGAATATTTTTTTGACGGCATATCGGGATTAAAAGCAGGAGAGTTGAGGATAGGCTGCCCTCCTTCCGCATCAATCCATGTATTACCGGGATTGATCTCTAACTTTAAAAAATCTTATCCTCAAGTAAAGCTTATCCTCGAACATGGGACCCACTCCGAAATGATTCAAAATATCCTCAACAGGCAAAATGAACTCGCGGTTATCTGCCCCAATCCCAAGGAAAAGAGAATCAAGACAAAGGTCTTATGGGAAGACGAAATCGTTCTTATCGCAGCGATGGAAAGTGACCTGCTCCCGGCTGATGAGATTTCCATTCCCGAACTTGCGGATATACCACTTATACTTCCCAAAGAAGGGACAGCCACAAGGGAAAAGGTGTTCGAATATTACCACAAACTCAGGCAGACCCCTTTCATCGCCCTGGAATGTGACAGCCTTGATCTCATAAAGAGACTGGTGATCAACGATCAGGGAGTTAGTTTTATTGCAAATACATACGTTCGTGATGATATTGAAAATAAAAAGCTCAGGATTGTGAGAATCCTGGCGCCTCCCTTGACCATGCTATTCGCCCTGGGCTATCTGAAACGGGATAAACTGTCCCCCGTGGCAATGGCTTTCCTCCGTCTCGTAGACACGCTTGAACTTAAGAATAATGCGTGATTCCATTGTGTAACTAATCTTTCGTCAACATCAAGCTGATCATTTCGTCAACATTCTCCAGATCTTCAAAATCATCCAGCATCTTCAGCAACTTGCCGGCGTTATTTCCCATGCGGGCAGGGGAATTTTCGGCATTTGACATAAACTTTGTTTTCACGTCATCCCTGGATATAGGATCCTTTTCCTGATCTCCTTTCGGACTTTTGACAGATTCGGACAATTTCCTTCCATCTTTTAGGACAATATCAACCCTGGTCTCCAGAAGTTCCGCTTCGGGAAGTTCTTTGAGCCTTATTTTTTTTACAAGGCTTTGGATCTCCGGATCGAGGATAAATTCCTCTGAAAAATGCTGAGGGATGACTCTTTTCCTCAGAAGCACATTGGCTACGGCATACTGGTAGCTGAAGAGCGCGTCGGCGCAGGGGAAGTCACCAGGGCGAAAAGGCTTGCCTACAGCGGCGTCAAGGCTTCTTCTGGACACATTAACCGTCACATCTTTTATCTCGTCCACCTTTAATCCATATTTTTCTTCAAGTGAAAGAATGCATTGTATTGAACCGTGATTATACCTGCATGAAGGATACGGCTTGAAATGGGCCTCTGTATAATATTTTTTACCCAGGTCTTTCGTCAGGATATCAAGATTCGATAAATCGTCACAATAAAGATAGAAATAGGCAAATTTACCGAGAAACGGATCTTTGGCCGCGGTCCATCCTTTTTGGGCCAGCTGTGCTGAAAATATGCCGTTTCTTGCCGAAAGACCCTGTGATAGTTTAAAAGACGTTGTCCCTTCATAAACATTCTGATAGCTCCCGGCCAGATTATCCAGGCATATTCCCAGAGCGTTTCGCATTTGAAACCGATCCAGTCCCAGCAGCTTTCCTGCTATTGCTGCGGCACCGAATACGTTAACCGTACCGATACTGTCAACCCGCTTCCGCGAACTGGCTGCAGCCATTAATCGCGAGGCCAGATCTTCTCCGACTAACATCGCTGTAATGATCTCCCTGCCGCTGGCACCCCTCATTTCACCTGCTGTGATAGCGGTCATTATTGTGGTACCTGAAATGTGAGTGGGTATAAGTATGCCATCGACCACTGCCGTAATTGGCTCTGAATCCAATGACCTCGCCATTATGCAGTTGACCATGGCCGCATTCTGGGCTGGAACCCGCCCTCCGTGAATGAGTATGCTGGACTCTTCTCTTCCTCCCCAATATTTAACCAGGTCGATCAATTCCTGGTTGCCAGGAGCGTCTGCGCCGCCTATTAAACATCCGATCGTGTCAATGATACGATCTTTGGCATTCTCCAGTATATCATCATGAAAACTTTCATATCTCGTTTTCAGGATATTATCTGCCAGGTTTTCATCAACATTATGGTAAGATTCGCTTATGTCCATATTATTCCTCTGTTTGTATTATAAACTTAATTTATAACATCTGCTGTATCTGATTTTCTTTGTTAAACACTCATGGCCCTAGGGCCGCCACGATGCATGAAAATAATGCCATGTGGTTTCAGGGCCGTGGCCTGGGGAGCCCTTTTAACGGCGAAGACCCGGGTAGCAAAGTCATAGCGTAAGGTGCATGCCAGGCCTCCGGCTCGTAGAGCCTACGCCTCGGAGAGCGGGTGGAAACCTCCTCCGGTCGTTCCATCTTGATCCCTCATTATAACAACTGAGATGGCCCGCCGCCCGCCTCGTAAGGCAGTATGCGTAAAAAATAGCCAGGAACGACTTCGCTCGTAAAAAGGGCTCCCCAGGCCGCGGTCTTTAGACATAACGTTGAATTATATACCGACATTGTTAAACTTTTTTTCGTGTTAAATAGGCCCTCTCAATACAGGGTTCGGGGGTTTCTTTCATTTTTTCCCCCAACCTGCAAACCCGATCATCATTTCCCTTTTTGAAAGCGCTCATTCCAAACCTTCTTATATTATTCGAAGACGCCTTCTGAGTGTAATTGGACAAATTCTTTATCCGTCATTCCAAGAAGCTCACAGCACACAAATGATGTATGTTCCCCCAAACAGGGGGCATGGCGCCTAATCTCAATATTATTTTCCGATAGCCTCACAGGAGGCATTTCGATGCGGTACTCCTCCAGTTCAGGATGTTTAATGGTCCTAAAATGTTGCCTGTGCATTAACTGAGGGTCCTCATGGAGGTCTTTAATATTTTTGACCACCCCTGCAGCAACCCCTTCTTTTTGCAGTCTGGCCATCACCTCTTCAGGAGAAAAATTAATGGTCCACGATTCTATTAACCTGTCAAGTTCATCTTCATTTTTCTTTCGACTGGACATGGATAAGAACATGGAGTTATTTGATATATCAGGATTAGATATCACCCGGCAAAGAGCCATCCATTCAGTTTCGGAGGATACGGCAATGGAACACCAGCGATCTTCTCCTCTGCACCGATATACACCGTGAGGAGCTTTTGCAAAAGACCGGTTACCCGCCCTTTGCATAATCTCATTATTGGCGCTATGCATGAGGGCTGCAGGCCTAAGCATCTGCAGGCCTGTTTCCAGTTGGGCAATATCAATGTGCTGTCCATTGCCTGTTTTTCTTCTGTATTCAAGGGCCGCCAGAATAGCCAGGCACCCGAACCATGGTGTTACTAAGTCCGTGTAAGCGCCGGGTGGAAGAGAGGGTTCACGGTCCGGCCAGCCGGTTACTTCAGGAAACCCCGCAAGAGCCACCACCGAATCCCCATAGCCCGGTTGATTCGCATAAGGGCCTGTCTCCCCCTGATTAGTGGTATTCAGAGTAATAACATCCCCGTTTACTTTTCTAAGGTCATCATGGGTTATTCCCAGGTTTTTCAAAGTTTTTTCAGTAGCGCTCTGTACGACAATATCTGCCCACCCGGCTAGCTTTAAGGCGATTTCATGTCCTCTCGGATGCTTTAAATTTAATCTGATACTATATTTGTTTGTATTAAGAGAAGAAAAAACAAAGCTGCGATCAATCCCTACAACATCATTTTTAAACGGAGCGGAATGTCGTGTTATCTCAGGTGAATGGATTGATTCGACCTTTATCACTTCCGCTCCGTAATAAGAAAGGAACGTTGTAATCGTGGGACCCACAACACTCCAGGAAAAGTCCGCAATTTTGATACCTTCAAGCGGGGATTTTAATCTTATTTGCTCCATCAGATAATACCACGGCTTTTATAAAGTTCCATTTCCCGCTCAGATATCTCAAGTTCATCAACATAGATCTCTTTGTTATTCTCGCCCATAAGGGGAGCTCGGCGCGCCGGCCTAATCGGTGATCCGCTCATCCGGCAGAATGCTCCGGGATGTGTGATGCTGGCATCAAGGTCTTCATAATAAATCTGATTCCAGTAACCTCTTTCGATCAACTGTGAATAATCCATCAGCTCTTTAATATTATAAGCCGGGGCCATCAGCATTTCATGCTGCACAGCCTTCTCATAGATTTCCGCCTTGGTATGTTTCTTGAGAAAAGGAATAATAAGGCCCTCCCATCGTTCCATATCCTTCTGAGTGATTTCAGTCATATCAAGGGTTTCCCATTTTACCGTTTTAAGCTCCCCTGCCATCCCCTCTTCATCCATCCAGTCAATAAGTTTATAGGCAGTCGGCGCCCCCAGCATGCCAACCATCAGCCGCCAGCCGATGTACCCGTCTTTACACGGCCATAAGTCTCTGATAAAGATATTAGCACGGCGCCGTCTCCCGCCAAGTCTTTCACCGATATATCCTTCCGTATCAAAAAAATAGATTTCGAAGCCACCGCTTGGCAGACAATCCCTCATGGACACGTCGACATGCTGACCTTTACCATTCAGAACGCACGAGCTCAGTGCCAGTAATGATGCGGAAGCCGCCTGCGCTCCTGCTGCCGCGTATGCCTGTCCCACACTGATCCTTACAGGAGCACGATCGGCCTCCCCGCAGGTAAACATGAAACCCGACATGGCCGTAATTGTAAGATCATATGCCTTGTATTCCGCATATGGTCCTTCCTGGCCGAAAGGGGATATGGATGTCAATACAATGGAGGGATTCTCGGCCTCAAGGTTGCTGTAATCAAGACCGATGCTTTTCATGTACCCTGGAGGATAGGACTCGATTACGATGTTCACGTTTCGGACTAACCTCAGAAAAACCCCGCGCCCTTCCCGGCTTTCAAGATTCAAAGTTATACTTTTCTTTCCCGTGTTAGCACCCAGCCATGAGAGACTGGTTTCTCTATCTGATATATCATTAAAAAACGGACCTTTGAGCCGTATCGGATCTCCTCCGGGAGGTTCAACCTTGATAACATCGGCTCCCAGGTCTGCAAGGAATTTACCGCACTGTTGGCCTTTCTCTTCTGTCAGGTCAAGCACCCTGATATGACTTAACGCCTGCCCCGGTTTTTTTTCTTTCATTTCATTCGCCTTCAAGCTCCGTTTTATCCTTTTCCCTGGCATCAAGTTCCGCTAATGCTTCCTTAAGTATTCTTTTTTCAGTATCAAAATCCCTGAACATCCCCTCTTTTGTTTTTTGTATAAACCACTTCGTCCCGAGTTCCTTCTGAGCACGAAAAAGATCTTTCCCCATCTGCCCTCCGGTAAAAAGCTGATGCCCGATAAAATGATAGAGTGAGCCGGTCTGCTGAGTGGCGGAATAACCCATGATGTCCAGCATTAGATTTATGCTTTCCTTTGTCAATCGATTGTTGACAGGATTGATGTCTGTAATTTCTTTGGCAAGCGCGTTTACCTCTTCCTCAAGTTTTTCCGCAGGCACGACTTTGTTGATTAGACCGATCCTGTAAAATTCTTCGGCCGAGTATATTCTTCCCGTATAGACCATTTCTTTCACAATTCTTAAAGGCATCAACCACAGGTAATTCATATTCTCATCCGGAGGAGGCCCGAATTTTACTCCATACATACCCATTCTGGTGCCTTCGGCCGCGATAACAAGATCACACATGTTCATTATGACAAACGCCCCCGCCAAGACATGCCCGTGTACTTGCGCGATTGAAGGTATTTTTAACCTTCTTAACGCCTCTTTCGGATCGATGTATTTCGCCCTCTCATAATTCATAAGTTCAACAAAATCGGATGGGTAACCTTTTTCCGTTTCAAGTTCCTTAAGATCATGCCCCGCACAAAAAGCCTTTCCATTACCGGAGATGATAAGGACCCTTGCCTCTTTATCCTTGTTCAGCTTGTCGATAACATCACTGACTTCTTCCATCATCTTCCAGTTCCACGCGTTCAGGACCTCGGGTCTATTCAGCCTGATCCTTGCGATACCGTCCTTCATCTCATACTGTATTGTGGTGTACTCCATAAAAACCTCCTTTTCATTCCCTCTTTAACATGTCAGCTAATCAACCTGATGACATTGCTTATGTCTTCCACATCTTCGAACCCGCTGAAGATATCGAGCAATTTATTCACATTCTCCTTAGGAATATCCCTGACTCCACATCCGGCGCAGTCTTTGAACTTTTCACAGAGCTCCTGCCAGCTCATTGGTTCAGCAGGGTTTCCTTTGGCGATATCCACCCGTTTGGAGAAAATCTTTCCCGATCCCTTCATCTTTATCTCAATAATAGCCGGTGTGGTTGTTCTGGCTTCCATCCGAGGATCCACGAAAGTTTTAACATTGGAGGATATTCGAATAACCGATTCATCAAGGATAGCCTCAGGGGTGAAATCCCTCAGTGATACCTTCCTTTTTACTAAGGCAGTAGCAATAACCCACGGGATGCTGAACTGTGCATCAACGAAAGTTCTTGGTCTCTGTTTTGCTTCAAGGGGTTCACAGAGAAGCCTTGCTACTTCGCTACAGGTTGCCCTAACCTCTTCCACATTATCCACCGGAATATCATTTTCATTAGCGAGTTCCAAGGTGGCATCAATAAAAGGATGGCAGTTCCTGCAACATGGATACGGTTTGAAACTGAGATCAACCACCCCAAAATGTTTCCCCAGATTTGCAGTCAGTTTAGCAGGATCATAATTTCCTCTGAGATAGACCTGAAACAATCCCTTTTCCCCTTCCAGGCTGTTACGAGCCCCTGTCAATCCCATGCTGGCAATCAATGCGGAGTTTACACCCCCCATTGCCGCGAAACCGGCCTGCATCCGTTTTGTCAAAGCCCCGTCGGCAATGCACTGAAAATTTCCGGCAGCCTGGCTGTATGCGATACCAACGGCGTTTAACATCCGTTCCTCGTCGAATCCCAGAAGCTTACCGCACGCCACTGCCGCACCAAATATGCCATAAAGAGAGGTGTACATGAATCCCAGTTCCGAGGGACTTATATTGCTCGCTTCCCCAAGCCTGCATATCACATCTATGCCGGATACAACCGCGCTCAAAAACTTTCTGCCGTCAACATTACCCGTGCGTTCCGCTATGGCTAAAGCAGCCGGAATAACGGTTACACCGGCATGAAGAATTACACCTTCATGTGCATCGTCATAGTCAAGAGCATGTGCCATTGTCCCATTCACCAGGGCGGCATGTGGAGACGGTACTTTCATATCATACATTATGACCGAACTCTCCTCCTTCCCTCCCCAGTCACCTATGAGCCCCATAAGTTCTCTGCCCCCCGCGACTCCACTACCGGCAATCGTTACCCCAATTGTGTCAAGGATGTCCATTTTTGCTGCATAAACAGCCTCATCAGGTAGATCTATAAATTCCGTTTTCACAATACTTTTGACTAATTCTATTATGGCATCCATAGGTGTTCTTTCCGCTATCTTTCTATCTTAAGTGCTAAATAAAAATCATTTCCCCTTGTGAAAACAATCCACCAAGATGTCCTTTAAATCAACAGCCTCATTAGTCTTATTCTTTCAATTTACTTTATTACATGTCAAATTAATAAATGTTAATTTGGATTAACCTTTTGTTAATTTTTGCCATTGACAACTTATAATACGCACTATATTTTAGAATCATTTATTTCCGCAGGAGGATAAAAATGAGGATAATGTTTATTGAACCGGGGGATTTTCCCGCCGAACATCTGGCAGAAAAAGAGAAATACGCAAAATCCTTCTGCGCGCAAAATACCACGCTGCTCCTCTCATTTGCAGAGGTATCATTAATTCCACCCAGTGATTTTTCCATGTTCAGCTTTTATCTGCCCGGTGTTATCAAAATGGTCAGAGAAGCGGAAAAGGAAGGATATGATGCCGTAATCATAGACTGTTTTACTGACGCCGGTTTAGAGTCCTGTAAAATCACCTCCAACATCCCGGTTCTAGGCCCGGCTGAGACAAGCCTGCATCTGTCCTGCCTCCTGGCCGACAGATTTGGCGTTATTACGCCCATGGACGAGGGGATACCATTCCACTGGAGACAGGCCAGAAATTACGGCCTGTCAGACAGGATAGCGTCAATTAAAGCGCTCAACATGCCCCTGGAAGAGATAAGCAGCAGGAAAGAAAAGGCGGAAGAACGACTTCTTCTGCTGTCAGATGATTTCCTGCGAGAAGGAGCACAGTTGATACTGGTGGGATGTATGGGGATTTTCCCCGCACTAGGCCCGGGCTCCGCTGAAAGGCTGTCAAAAAGATTGGGCGCCCCGTTTATCGATCCTCTTTCCGCTACCCTTAAAACGGCCGAAATGCTCGTTAACCTTAATCTTCACCAGAGTAAGATAGCCTTTCCTAATACAGCCGGGCTGATCTAAGATAATAACTCGGACATAAACCGATGAACTTGTATGGATATCGAACCAGAAACATTAGAGGGGTTATAACCATTAACATTTTATCACGGAGGATGAACTGATGTTATTGAAAGATAGAGTTGCTATCGTAACCGGCGGCAGCAGGGGAATCGGCAAAGGCATTGCGGATAAATTCTCAGAGGAAGGTTGTTCTGTTGTTATCATAGGCCGGTCGAATAAAGGACACGAGACAGAAGAAGGGTTTGTTAAATCGGGGAGAGATGTCGTATTTATAAAGTGTGACGTCTCAGACAGTTCCCAGGTCGATGAAATGGTAGAGCAGGTAATAAACAGATTCGGCAAGATCGACATACTCGTTAATAATGCTGCCATAGCTGCCGTTCCAAAACCTATTGAGGAAATATCTGATATTGAATGGGACACTATTCTGAATGTAAACTTAAAAGGGCAGTTTTTATGCTGCAGGGCGGTTGTGCCTCACATGAAAGAAAAAAGATTCGGCAAGATTATAAATATCTCATCCCTCGCTGCGATAGCACCTTTGGCTACAGAGGTTCACTACTCTGCCGCAAAGGCCGGAATTCTGGGGCTCACGATTGATCTTGCCTTTGAACTGGCTCCATATAACATATGCGTGAACTCAATTCTACCCGGAATAATAGACACTGAAGCACTCGACGAGGTTATTCCACCAGGGCTTGACAAATACGCCTTTCTCAATGAGCAGATAAAAAAGATGGTGCCTCAACAGCGTCTGGGCTCGCCTCAGGATATTGCCGGAGTCTCTCTATTTCTGGCCTCCGATCTTTCAGGATTTGTAACCGGTGACCGTATAATTGCCGGGGGAGGTTCTCCCTTGCTGCCGCCGGGTTGATTTTGATACCAATTACCGCGCGCGGATTAAAGAAATATTTGTATGAATCATGGTTGAGTTGCTGTCATTACTGTTTGGTGAAGCAGGTTTGGCGGGGATATAATATCTAGGAGCCCTTCGACTTCGCTCAGGGCCATGAGCCTGTCGAATGGCAGATGGCGCCTTGATGGCGGACCAGGGGGCTGAGATCTAATTGTGTTCCAGAGTCTTATGGAATATCATATCCGGCCACTTTTTCATTACATATTCAAGCTCCCAAGGACTCGGAGCAAGGTAGGCAAGGTTTTCGCCGGCATCAAGGAAGATATTCTGCATCTTCTCATATTTAAATCTTTCCAGGGTGTTAAGGCTTTTACTATTGATCCACCTGGCAGTCCCGAAATTCGCTTGTTCATAATCCGCCTCAACCCAGTACTCATCCTTCAATCTTGCTATCGTAACGTCAAACTGCAGAGCCCCAACAGCTCCCAGGATATAATCGTTTCCCCGAATGGGCCTGAAAAACTGCACTGCTCCTTCCTCCGCCAACTGGGTGAGGCCTTTCTTAAGCTGCTTAACTTTTAAAGGGTTTTTCAACCGCACCCTCCGGAAATATTCGGGAGCGAAATTGGGTACTCCGGTAAATTTGAAATTTTCCTTTTCAGTAAATGTATCGCCAATCTTGATGGTTCCGTGATTATGTATTCCTATGATATCCCCGGCATAAGCCTCATCAACATTTGTTCTGTCCTGAGCCATAAAGATCGTGGCATTTGAAAGGGTTATGTCCTTTCCCAGCCTCTGATGAAAAACCTTTATGCCGCGTGTGAACTTCCCGGAGCATATCCTCATAAACGCGATGCGATCCCTGTGTGCGGGATTCATGTTTGCCTGAATCTTGAATACAAATCCGCTGAATCCTTCCTCATAAGGAGAAACCTCTCTCTGAAGAGCATGACGCGGGCCGGGAGCAGGTGCCATCTCAACCAAAGCATCAAGCATTTCCCTGACGCCGAAGTTGTTTATCGCGCTCCCGAAAAAAACAGGTGTCTGATAACCATTGACATAATGATGCATTTCAAATGGGTTTGCGGCTTCTTCCAGCAGTTCAACATCCTCGCGAAGAATGTCAGCCTGCCGTCCCAGGATTTTATCAAGCCCGGGATCTGAAAGATCACTAAATAAAATTCCTCCCCTGTGAACGGTATCTTTACCTGAATGAAAAAGGTGGAGTTCTCTGCGATAGAGATTATATACTCCCCTAAAACTTTTTCCCCTGCCAATTGGCCATGTCATGGGAGAACACTCCACCTGTAACTTGTCCTCGATTTCAGCCAAAATATCGAGCGGCTCCATTCCTTCCCGGTCCAGCTTATTGATAAAGGTTATTATGGGCGTATTCCGCATCCTGCAGACGTCCATAAGCTTCTCGGTCCTGGTCTCTACGCCTTTCGCGCTGTCGATAACCATAAGAGCGCTGTCAACGGCCGTAAGGACTCTGTATGTGTCCTCTGAAAAATCCTGGTGACCGGGTGTGTCTAACAGGTTTATCTCAAAGCCCTTGTAATTAAACTTCATTACCGACGTGGTAACTGATATGCCTCTGTCCCTTTCAATACTCATCCAGTCGCTTGTCGCATGCCTTTCGGCCCTGCGTGCTTTAACCGTGCCTGCCAACTGAATCGCACCGCAGAAAAGGAGAAGCTTTTCCGTAAGTGTAGTCTTACCGGCATCAGGGTGACTTATGATCCCGAACGTTCGCCGGCGATCAACTTCCCTCTTGATCATTTTATCCATTCTATAAATCCTGATATAAAAAATTAAAACGGACCAATCCTGGCCCGTTTTCGCGTCCTGACTCAGACATGTAACCTCTACAAAGAGCGCACAGGATATATTTTTCTTAAAAAATGTCAATAATCTTTTTAAAAAAGGGGACGTTGTTGACTATCTTGACAAACAATGTTATGTATTATTTATTTTTTCCTCTATCGACTTTAAACGGTAATAAGGATATGCCTAGACAAGCACGGCTGGACTCACCAGGGACACTGCATCATGTTATTATTCGAGGGATAGAAAAAAGAGATATCGTGAATGATAACAATGATAGGGAAAATATGGTAGCCCGTTTGGGAGATCTTGTTGAAGAAACAAAAACCGTCGTCTATGCATGGGCATTGATGTTGAATCATATGCATATTTTGCTCAAGAGTGGAGCAGATGGTCTATCAAAATTCATGAGACGTCTTCTTACTGGATACGCAATAACCTATAATATTAGGCATAAACGACATGGCCATCTTTTTCAAAACAGATATAAATCTATTGTTTGTGATGAAGAAACATATTTTCAAGAACTTGTAAGATATATCCATTTGAATCCATTAAGAGCGGAGATAGTGAAAAACATATCCGAACTCGATCACTATCCATGGAGCGGACACAGTGCAATTATGGGCCGGGAAAAAAGAGAATGGCAGGACATTAAATATGTATTATCCTGGTTCGGAAAAAACGATTCTGATGCAAGAAGAGAATACCATGCATATATCATGGATGGCATTAAGAACGGACACAGGGATGACCTTGTCGGAGGAGGTTTGATCCGAACGTTAGGAGGATGGTCTCAGGTTTTATCCCTCAGGCAAAATAAGGAAAATATCCTCACGGATGAACGGATCTTGGGAAAGGATGAATTCGTGGCGCGGGTTCTTTCAGAAGCTGATAACAGAATAATGAGCCAGCTTTCAATAAATAAACACAGGATAAACGCTGAAAAAGAGATCCATAGTATATGCAGTAAAGAGGGTGTTAATTTTAAGGAATTAAAAGGCGGCAGTCGCAGGGGTTGCCTTTCTGAAATCAGGGCGCGACTTGCACTGAAACTCGTAAGAGATCGCGGCCTCACCATGGCAGAAACAGCTCGTCAATTGGGTGTGTGCACTTCTGCTATTTCGAGAATCTTGGAGAGGAACGGTAAAAGCTAAATATAATTGGTCACCTTAATTAAAGGTAAATCATCATGCACATAGCAGACACCAAACAGATAAAAGAAGGCCTCGTGACGGATATTTATTTCGAAAGAACGGCAGAGATTCTTCGAGCCAGAGGGATTGATAAAAAAGTCAAGGCCGAAATCGTTGCCAAAGAACTACCGGATCAATGGAAATGGGCCGTTTTTGCCGGGCTTGAGGAATGCGCTGAGCTTTTCCGCGTCCTTCCTGTTGATATTCGCACCGTACAGGAGGGCACGATCTTTTCCCCAAATGAACCTGTCGTGGAGATTAACGGCAGGTACCTGGATTTCGGGAGATATGAGACTTCCATACTCGGCCTTCTCTGTCAAGCGTCCGGTGTAGCCACCATGGCAGCAAGATGCCGCAAAACAGCCGGAACAAGACTGCTCGTCAGCTTCGGCGCCAGAAGGATGCATCCTGCTATCGCGCCCATGATTGAAAGAAACGCATATATCGGAGGGTGCGACGGGGTTGCCGACATTTTGGGAGCACGGCTTGTAGGAATAGAGCCAACAGGAACCATGCCTCATTCCCTTGTTCTGATTATGGGAGACACTGTAGAGGCGACAAGGGCATTTCACGAAATTATTGAATCAAAGATCGGCAGGGTCAGTCTTATTGATACCTTTAATGATGAAAAGATAGAAGCCGTCAGTGTGGCGGAAGCGATGGGAAAGGATCTTTTCGGTATCCGTCTCGATACCCCTGGATCCAGGCGCGGTGACTTCCTTAAAATCATTGAGGAGGTTAGGTGGGAGCTTGATATGAGGGGATTCGAGGACGTGAAGATCTTTTTAAGCGGCGGTCTGGATGAATACCAGATTTTAAAATATAATCCCCTGGCAGATGCCTACGGGATAGGAACCTGTATCAGCAACGCACCTGTGGTGGACTTTTCCATGGATATCGTTGAAATAGACGGCAAACCCATCGCTAAAAGGGGCAAGATGTCGGGATCAAAAAGGCTGTTCCGCTGTCCGGCTTGCTTTAAAACAAGCATACTGCCTTCGCCCAAAAGGCCAGCGGTTTGTGATTGCGGTATAAGAATGAAAGAGATACTGATCAACCGGTTTAAGAAAGGCAGGCCGTTGAAACCGCTACCAAAGGCAAAAGCTGTCAGGAGATTTGTGCTCGGGCAGATTGACAAGGTGGAGATAGTCTAATAGTTTCCGAACCAGACATATTTATTTTAATCTTACCACTTAAAAAACCTTTTCTCAGATTCTATCAGAAGCCCGCAGGATAAAATCCCCGAGGCTAATTGCAGGTAGCACATTTTGTCGAAGAAAAGTAAATTTAGAACGGAGAACCTGAGCAGCTTTCTTATTTACATCCTGGGTCACAGACCCTACGATTTCGGCCTTCTGCCTGACCAGGAGGGATTCATAAGCTACAAGGATCTTCTCCAGGCATTGCATGAAGAGCCTGAATGGCGTCATATAAGGCAAGGGGCCATTAATGAGTTGCTCATGGGTGATTTCAGGTCTCTTTTTGAGACCGACGGCCAACGGATAAAAAGCATTGAAAAACACTGGAAACTCGATATAACCAACCTCGCGAGGGTGATGCCCAAGATCCTTTATATCGGTATTAGAAAAAAGGCACATCCGGTTGTCATTGAGCACGGCCTCAGGGAAATTCCTGGAAATTACCATATATTGTCCGGTGACAGAGAAATGGCGGAGAGGATAGGTCGCCGGCATGACCAGGATCCCGTTCTGATAGAAGTCATGGCTCATAGGGCTCAAAATGCCGGGACACGGTTCTTCTCCTTTGGCGGCCTGTTTCTGACACCCGTGATTGAACCGAAATTTATTGCTGGCCCACCGGTCCCCAAGGCCCTGTTTAAGTTTAAGGAAGACATCTTGAAGAAAAAAGTCGAAAAGCCCCGTAGTTTCGAGGCGGGCACTTTTATTCTGGACCTGAACAGGGAAAACGATTATACACGGTCTTCCAAGGCCAGAAAGAAAAAAGGCTGGAAAGAAGAGGCACGAAAACTCAGGAGAAGAAAATAGACCGTGAAGAAGACGGTCGTCAAATCAGTTCTGTCAAAGGCCTCTCAGCATGGCTGGCTGACTAATCTTTCCGAAGACCATCTCCTCATCCACGCCCTCAACCCTGACCCTGATGATCGAATCTCGTATCAGTCTGCTTGCCGGAAAAACAACCTTCAGATAATTGTCACTCAAACCCCTTACAAGATCCATATTATTAGAAAACCATCCTTCCATGATCACCGGAAAATCTTCCCCGATGCAGGAATTATTGAAAATCTCCCGCTTTAGCCTTCCCAGCTTTCTCAACTCCCCTGCCCTCTCCTTGACGATCTTTTCATTCACCCGGTCCGGAAAATCCGCGGCAGGGGTCCCTCTCCGGGGAGAAAAGGGAAAAATATGAAGGTATGATACGGGCAAATCTTCCAGCAGACGTAAACTGTTCCGGTACGCGCCTGTATCCTCTCCGGGAAAGCCAGCCATGATATCCGCGCCTATTGCAGCTCTTGGAAGCAGCTCACGAATTTTCATGATCAGTTTCGCAAACTGCCTTGATGAATACCTCCTGTTCATTCTTCTTAAAATATTATCGTCTCCGCTTTGAAGCGGGATATGAAAATGCCGGCACAGCCAGTCTTCAGACGCAACCATCTCAATCAATTCCTGGGTTATCTCATTCGGCTCAAGAGAACTCAACCTTATCCTCACAGGAAAATGCTCCTTACCGATCATTCGGAGCAGGCCTTTTATATCAATCCTTTTGCCCAGTCCAACCCCGTATTTTCCCAGGTGCACCCCTGTGAGCACTACCTCACGATAACCTTCATTGGAAAAATTTTCCAGCGCCCTTAACACCTTTACAGGTTCAAGGCTTCGCAGGGGCCCTCTTGCATATGGCACTATACAATAGCTGCAGAAAGATTCACACCCGTCCTGGATCTTTAAAAAGGCCCTGGCACGATTCATGAAATTTTTCATGGGAAGGGCATCAAAAGTGGTATCTTTACCGAAATCCTTCGCTATGATGAGGGGTCGTTCCGTGTCATCGCTGAAATTCAGGATTGAAGACAGTCGAGGTTTATCGCTGTTTCCGACTATTAAATCAAGCCCCTTGATTCCGGAAAGCTCCTCAGGAAACACCTGTCCGTAGCACCCGACTGCGGCTATTCTTCCCGAGGGATTTTCTCTTATGGCCTTTCTGATCGCCTGTCTGGACTGATAGGATGCCCTTTGAGTAACAATGCAGGTATTAATAATGGTTAGATCCGCTACTGCATCATCGGAAACATTCTTTAATCCGGCGTCGATAAAAGAATTTTCCATATAAGCGGAATCACAATGATTCACCTTGCAGCCAAGCGTGATTATCTTGAATGATGAATGAATTCCCTTTTTAATATCTGCCATTAACACATTCTATTCAAAAATCCTTTTAAGACAGGAGACTCTTATTGAAGCTGGCGATCATGGCTCCTGCAGGGCATGCGGCAACACAGAGCTCACACGCGCTGCATTTATCCCTGTCAAAAATGACCTCCATCTCAGGTCTTTTTATATAAAGGGCCCTGGTAGGACAAACTGCGGTACAGGCTCCGCACTGAAAGCATCTCTCATCATCCCTGCGGATGTCCTGCCCGATACTTTCCACCTTGATCCCCAAATCTTTGAGATACTGGATCCCTTTATTATAATTTTTGCGATGGCCGCTCAGTTCCATAACCATAAAACCCTCTTTTCTGGGATATATGGTAGCCTTTAGAATATTAAACGTAAGGTCAAAATTCTTTACGAGATTTACCACAACAGGTTCATTCACTATACGCTTAGGAAATCTTAAAGATAACGTCTTGGAATACATGGCTTACTCCTCTTATCAATATGTTTCTCACATACTCGGGATATTAATCTCCTTAAGTCTTCTTTCGGGATCCGTCATGAAGAGGTAAACGTCTGCCGATCGTTTTTCTCCGCCGCCGTCAGCCATATCCTGAACGTGCTGCCATTTCCCAACTCGCTTCTAACCCGAATCGTGCCGCCATGACGCTGAACCACCCCCAGGCAAACCGACAGGCCGAGCCCGGTCCCCTCTCCCACCTCTTTTGTGGTAAAAAACGGGTCAAAAACCTTTTCAAGGTCTTCCGGCGAGATACCGCAGCCCGTATCTGCCACTACGATTTCGACCCCCTTCTGCATTGGATCGCTTTCCGAGGGTTTGGGTCCGGTCATCACCCATATCTTACCGCCCGCCGGGGTGGCATCCAAAGCGTTGATGATCAGGTTCATGAGTACACCCTGGAACTGCGCCCTGTCCAGGCTGATGCTGGGCAAATCCGCACCCGGTTCGAAAATAAGGTGGACACCTTTTAACTGCGCATGGCTCTCCATAGGCTTGATGGAGGACCGAACCAGTTTATTGATGTCTGAAGCCTCGGTGTCCAGATCCATCTCCCGGGAAAAATCGAGAAGTCCTTTGACGATCATCCTCACCCTTTCCGTGGATCTGGCGATCGTCTCCAGTTCGCATCGCATGTCATCGCTGAGGTCGTTACGACGCAGCAGCATATGGGTGCTTGTGAGCGCACCGGTCAGAGGATTGTTGATCTCATGGGCGACACCGCCAGCAAGCCTTCCGATGGCAGCCTGTTTTTGTGAAATTAGAAGCTGTTGATCACTCGCCTCCCGCCTCCGGCCGATGGCGTCCACCATCTCCTTGAAGGTGTTCTGCAGCGTACCTATCTCATCCTTTTCAATCGTCCCGATATCCGGGCTCAGACTGCCGCGAGATACCTGCTTGCTCGCCTGGATGAGCCGCCGCACCGGGCTCATGATCCTGGAACCCAGGAAGTAGCCCATGATCACGGCCAGCACCATACCAACCAGCGTGACCAGTACAAACACGGCAACCACCTGCTTCACCGCATCAATATATTTGGCCTCCAGGATGCCCACATAGAGCATACCCACCCGGTCACCGAATATATCCTCGATGGAATCATAAGCGGTGATATACCAGTCATTGACCACGAAGGCCCTTTCCGTCCATCGCTCCCCTTTAAGAAGCACATGATCTTTGACCGCTTTGGATACCCGCGTGCCCACAGCCCTTCTATCATTACGCGTGGTCACATTCGTGGAAATTCGGACATCATTGAAAAAAAGCGTGGCGGTGCCGATGCTGCGATTTTTGTACACCTCGTTTTTAAATACGGTGTCCCGGACCGTGTCTACGATCTGGTGGGTCTGGTTTAGGAGAATTCCCCCATAGACCACAGCCAGGATCCTGCCATTTTCCAGGACGGGCACGGCCGAGGCAAGGGCCATCCCCGATGTTTCTTCCTCCTCTGATCTCGGTTCCGCCATGGGGGTGGGGACCAGTCGAATTCTTGCCTGATCTGCCAGCACGGGGTTTTCAGCGTAAAGGAATTCTTGGCTCAGAATGACCGTGCCGGCCACCGGTACACTCCTTTTTATGGCCAGATTTCCAATGGGATTTTCCGGCCGAACGCCTTCCGAAGGGGCGGGATTCGGTCCCGTTCGCCATATGATCCCACCTTCCGAGTCGATGATACCGGCGAAATCCAGTTTTGAATGCTCCGCCATTCTGGTGATCCTGTCCTCCAGGTCCGTGACACGGCCTGCACGCACTGCGCTGCGGAATCCGCTGTCCGACGTGGTGATGCTGATGGCGGTCTTAATGAAATCGATGCGGGTATGATAGATCTCCTGGGCCGCATTCAGGTCCAATCGCACCCGGGTGGTCGCCTCATGGAGCATGTATTTATATAAAAGACGACCGCCAATAAATATGGATACAAATCCGACCATCGCGGCTACCCCCAGGAAACTGGCAATAAGCTTGGCCTTGGTAGAATAAAACATCAAATCTTTACCTCCAAATCGCTAACCTTACGGAGTCCTTCGGCCTTAAGTCCACTCTGTGGACATTGGCCTGATATAACTAATTGCAAATTATTATTATTGTCAATCAATAATTGCTTTTCTAATAATTAAAGTTGAGATAAAAGGATATATGAGGTAGTTTGCCCTTATCCTCTTGTGGTTCGTTCATGAATTGATGTTGCGCGATCAGGCATATAGTGACGCACTCCGTCGCGTCCGCCTGTTAAGGGCATGTCAGAGTATGGCCCTCCATCTTTTATCCCTCAGAGTCTACCTTTGAGAAAGGAGGATCGATGGAGATCTTCATGAGCTAGGGTGACAAGATCAACGTTTCATAATCGTTTACGAATTTATCAAGTTTCCACTTTGATCCGGAAATCATTTTTGCAACAGGTGGCAGATACGGAAATGCAACACGGTAAAAGGAAGAGCAGGCGTATATTTGTGGGAGACATACCCATAGGCGGCGGGGCGCCGGTATCTGTTCAGTCCATGACAAACACTGATACCCGTAACATCCGTTCAACAGTGAACCAGATAGCAAAGCTTTACGATTCCGGATGCGAAATTGTCCGGCTGGCAATCCCCGATGAGGAAGCGGTCACCGCTTTCGCGGCAATTAAAAAAAAGGTCAGGCCCCCTCTGATAGCAGATATCCACTTTGACCATCGCCTGGCGATATCCGCCTTGAAGGCCGGCGCAGACGGATTGAGGATCAACCCGGGCAACATAGGCGACAGGAAGGCGGTTGAAAAGGTTATCAAGGAAGCAAAGCAGAGGGACAAACCTATCAGGATCGGAGTGAATGCTGGCTCTTTATCAAAAAAAATCCTGAAAAAATTCGGCCATCCAACTCCCGCGGCAATGGTTGAAAGCTGTCTTGAGCATATACGTTTTTTTGAGGATAACGGATTTGAAAAAATTAAGATCTCCCTGAAATCCTCCAGCGTGCCTAACACCATCTCGGCATACGAACTCTTAAGTGACCGTGTGGACTATCCGTTTCACCTTGGCGTGACCGAAGCCGGACCGCTGATACCGGGGACAGTTAAAAACTCTTTGGGGACAGGCATCCTGCTTTACGGGGGAATCGGCGATACAATGAGGGTATCCCTTTCGCGGGACCCTGTCGAGGAAGTTAAGGTCGCCTATGAGATACTCCGCGCCCTGGATCTTCGGCACCGCGGTCCCGAGATAATATCATGCCCTACCTGCGGCCGGTGCGAGATTAATCTGTTTAAAATCGTTGAAAGGGTTGAAAGGGAAATCAGGAATATTGTATCCTCTCCAAAGGTGGCCATAATGGGTTGCGTGGTCAACGGTCCGGGAGAGGCAAGGGAGGCCGATGTAGGGGTGGCGGGTGGTCGCGGACAGGGAGTGCTTTTCAGAAAAGGTAAGATAGTAAAGAAGTTTCCTGAGAATGAAATCGCCGACGTCCTGATAAGAGAGGTCAGAAAAATAGATGATTTACATAAATAACAAAGAGGTTCAAGAGATACATCATGCGATATTCCAAGTATTTTATCCCCACTTTAAAGGAGATACCTTCTGAGGCAGAGGTTATCAGTCATCAGTTAATGTTGAGGGCCGGTCTTATAAGAAAGCTGACATCAGGCATATACACCTATCTGCCCGCAGGCCTCCGGGCGATAAAAAAAGTCGAAAATATCATCCGGGAGGAGATGAACCGCTCCGGCGCCATCGAGATCCTCATGCCTGCTGTGCAACCCGCCGAACTCTGGCAGGAGAGTGGCAGATGGGACCACTATGGACGTGAACTACTGAGGTTCAAGGATCGCCATGACCGTGATTCGTGTTTGGGTCCCACCCACGAAGAGGTTATAACCGACCTTGTCAGAAGGGAGATACACTCCTACAAACAGATGCCAGTCAATTTTTATCAGATTCAAAATAAATTCAGGGATGAAATAAGGCCAAGGTTTGGTGTTATGCGAGGCAGGGAATTTCTAATGAAGGACGCCTACAGCTTTGATCCCGATGAGGAAGGCGCTGAAAAATCTTATGAAATCATGAAAGAGACCTATAATAATATATTCCGCAGATGCGGTCTCAAATTCCGGGCGGTGGAAGCCGATACGGGCAGTATAGGCGGAAGTTTTTCACATGAATTCATGGTTCTCGCAGAAACCGGCGAGGATTCCATCATAAATTGTGTCAATTGCGACTATGCCGCCAATATTGAAAAAGCCGAGATAAGGAATGCCTTTTCCCAAAGGGATGATCAGACCGGAATGGCCAAGATCGAGGAAATTGAAACTCCAGGTATGAAGAGTGTCGAAGAGGTCACAACGTTTCTTGCCATCTCTCCGGACAGACTTGTCAAAACACTCATTTTTAAGGCGGACGAAGAGCTGGTTGCCGCCCTCGTGAGGGGCGATCATGAGATAAATGAGGCAAAACTAAAAAATATCCTCAACGCCGCGCATATTGAACTTGCCGACCAGCGGCTTGTTGAGGATACAACCGGCGCTCCTATGGGTTTTGCCGGCCCATTAGGCCTGAAAACAAAAATAATAGCAGATAACGGTATCAAGGGTATGAGAAATTTTGTCACAGGAGGTAACAGAAAGGATCTACACCTTCGGAATGTGAATATCGGGAGGGACTTTGAGGTTCATCTTTTTGGAGACCTGCGTAATATTACACCCTCGGATCAATGCCCGCGATGCGGGAATGAAATCCGTTTCAGCAGAGGCATAGAAGTCGGCCACATCTTTAAACTCGGCACCAAATACAGCAAACCCATGGGTGCGGTATTCCTTGATGAGCGCGGTGATGAAAAACCTGTGGTCATGGGTTGCTACGGAATCGGAGTAGGCAGAACCCTGGCCGCATCCATTGAACAGAATTATGATAAGGACGGGATAATATTTCCTATCCCCATCTCACCCTTTGAGGTCGTAATACTCCCTCTTCAGATGAACGAAATAAAAGTGATCGAAAATGCTGAGTTTTTGTATCTGAACCTGCGGGAAAAAGGGATTGATGTCCTTCTGGACGACAGGGACCTGAGAGCAGGGTTTAAATTCAAAGACGCGGATCTTCTCGGAACCCCTATCCGTATAAACGTCGGGACCAGAAGTCTTGAGAAAAATCAGGTGGAGATAAAATTGCGTTCTGAAGATGAGAGCTCTCTCCTGGCAGTTCAGGATACCACTCCATTCGTTATGCAAAGAGTCAAAGAACTATATGATTCGGCTAAATGATATAACTTCACAACTGCAGAGCTACCACCCAAAAGCGGATATAAGCATCGTGGAAAAGGCGTATGTCTATTCCGCCAAGGTCCATCAGGGCCAGATAAGGTTATCGGGGCTTCCATACCTTTCACATCCCCTCGAAGTTTCGTACCTTCTCACACAGATGAAAATGGATGTTGTAAGTGTCGCCGCCGGGCTTCTTCATGACACCATCGAGGATACGGATGCGGAACTGACTGAAATAGAGAGGATCTTCGGTCCCGAGACGGCAAATATCGTCGATGGCGTGACCAAAATCAGCAAGATCCAGTTTCACAGTAATGAAGAACGCCAGGCTGAAAACATGCGGAAGATGATCCTGGCCATGACAACCGATATCAGGGTAATAATGGTCAAGCTGGCCGACAGACTCCATAACATGCGAACCCTGGGATTTCATGCCCCGGAAAAACAGGAATCCATCGCAAAGGAGACGCTGAGCATATACGCTCCCCTTGCCGGTAGAATGGGTATTTACTGGCTCAAATCCAATCTGGAAGACCTTTGTCTGTATTACCTGGAACCCGAAATATATGAAAAGATAAAAAATGGAATAGCTGAAAGAAGGGGTGCAAGAGAAAAATTCATTTCCGATGTTAAAAAACTTCTTTCGGAAAAATTGAATGAAGCCAAGATAAATGCCGGCATAAAGGGACGGCATAAACACTTCTACAGTATTTACAGCAAGATGAAGGAACAGAATTTAAATGTGGATCAGGTGTATGATGTTCTTGCATTCAGGGTAATAGTAAACACACTGAAAGAGTGTTATGAGGTCCTTGGCCTGATTCATTCCACGTGGAAGCCTATTCCAGGGAGGTTTAAGGACTATATCTCGCTCCCTAAGGCAAATATGTATCAGTCCCTTCATACAACGGTCATAGGACCCTTTGGTCAAAGGATGGAGATACAGATCAGGACATGGGAAATGGATAGGGTTGCGGAAGACGGAATCGCGGCTCACTGGAGATACAAGGAAGGCGCTCTGGCGAATAAAACCGACGACAAGCAGTTTGCCTGGTTGAAGCAGTTGCTGGAGTGGCAAAAAAATCTTCAGGACCCGAAAGAGTTTATCGAAATGGTCCAGATAGACCTCTTTCCCAATGAAGTCTATGTCTTCACCCCTAAAGGAGAAGTCAAGGAATTTCCTAAAGGAGCCACACCCGTGGACTTCGCTTATAGTGTACACTCCGAGATCGGGGAAAAATGTTGCGGCGCAAAGGTTAATAACAGAATGGTCCCGCTCAGATATCAACTTCAAAACGGCGATATCATAGAGATCATTACATCAAAAAAGCAACATCCCCGAAAAGACTGGCTTGATTTCGTAAAAACTTCAAGGGCAAAGACAAAGATCAGGCAATGGATAAAAAATCAGGAAAGGGATGAAAGTATCACAATCGGTAAAAGCATCCTTGAAAAAGCGCTGGATCAATCCAACCTGACTCTACCGAATATCCTTAAAAATGAACAGCTTCTGGCAATAGCGGGAGACTTTTCCCTTCAGACAGCACAGGATCTTCTCGCTAATATCGGCTATGGCAAAATTTCTTCCAACCAGGTAATCGGACGTTTGAAGCCCAAGCTTGGCATTGAAGAAAAAAGACCGGCCGGTCTTGTCCGCAAGATGGTCTCACGGCTTACCAGAAAGAAAAGCACCAGCGGCATCAAGGTAAAAGGCCTGGATGATATGCTTGTGCGCTTTGCAAAGTGCTGCCATCCCCTGCCGGGGGAAAATGTAATTGGATTTATTACAAGGGGCCGCGGAGTGACCATTCACAAAAAAGATTGCAGGCATATAATGGAAGCCGATCATGATCGGATGGTAGAGGTACTGTGGGAACCATCGAATCAGGATGTTTACGTTGCAATGCTGAAAATCACCTCCGTTGATAAAAAAGGCATTTTAGCAGACATCAGCAGCATAATTTCTCTTAAAGACGCAAATATAATCCAGGCCGAAGTCAAGACTACTATCGATAAAAAAGGTGTGTCACTTTTCACCATAGAGGTGGAAGATTTCAGGCAGCTCGAAGAAATCATGAACTCGATAAAGAAGGTAAAAAATGTGCTGATAGTTGAAAGGTTATGAGGAAACTCTCTTATCGATAATTCGAAATTAAATTATTTTCCAAATCTTTTTTTCCGTTTGCGGGCTGTCGGCCAAAGTCCGACAGCCCGCAAAAAGAGACTTTAAAATCAAGGTTTTTTAATAAAACCTGATTTAATGCAGTTGGTGCAGACCCTCATCTTCCTGATCTGGCCGTCCTGAACTGTCCGCACCTTTTGCAGGTTAGGATACCATACTTTCTTGGTCTTATTATGGGCGTGACTTATATTATAACCTATCTGAGGCTTTTTCCCGCATATTTCGCATACTTTTGACATGTAAAATCTCCCCGTATATTCAAATTGGAATTTTTGATGGTATATAATTTTAATTTAAAAGGCAAATATTTTTTAAATGAATGATAAAAAAATCAATCAAGGGCATTCAGCTGAATTATCAAAATCCCTCAACATGGCGCCACGTAACCCGCGACATATACATTTGATGGGGATATGTGGCACAGGCATGGCTTCCCTCGCCGGAATCCTCAGGAAAAAGGGATATGATATCAGCGGCTCCGACGAAAATATCTACCCTCCGATGAGCCTTTTTCTGAAAGACATGGAAATACCGGTTTTAAAGGGATATAAACCCGAGAACCTGTATCCTGTCCCGGATCTGGTTATTGTCGGAAATGTTATAACAAAATATAACCCGGAAGCTATCGAACTTTCAAGACTCAACATTCCCTATCTCTCCATGCCTCAGGCCCTGAAGGAATATGCCATGCATGGGAAAAAGGCCATTGTCATAGCCGGGACACACGGTAAGACCACGACATCTTCTCTTGTATCATGGCTCATGGAAGAGGCGGGGAGAGATCCGGGTTTTATGATAGGAGGTATGCCGCACAACTTTAATAGTGGTTTCAGACTGGGTGATGGCCCCTATTTCATCATAGAGGGCGACGAATATGATACCGCCTTTTTCGATAAAGGCGCAAAATTTCTTCACTACGATCCCTGGATAACAATCCTGACAAGCATTGAATTTGACCATGCCGATATTTTCAATGACCTTGAACAGGTAGTCAATGCCTTCAGGAGGCTTATAGATATTATACCTCACGACGGACTGCTTATTGCTAATGGAGATGACCCGCTTGTGCTGGCCGAATCCAAAAGGGCAAAATGCCCTGTTATAACCTATGGGCTGACGGCAAGAAACCATTGGAAAGCAACCCCGCATGCCTTCCGGGACGGTTGCACGCATCTGGAAATCACCAGGGACGGCGAGTCATATATGGACTTGCGCACGACATTGTACGGGAAATACAACATCTCAAACTTGCTTTCGGCGATAGCGCTTTCCGACTTTCTGGGTCTGTCCAAATCAGATATTCATAAAGCGTCTGAAGGATTCAAAGGGGTTAAGCGAAGACAGGAGATAAAGGGAATAAAAGCCGGAATAACAGTTATTGACGATTTTGCACACCACCCCACGGCGGTTAATAAGACAATAACCGCGGTCAAAGAAAGATATGGAAATCATCGGCTCCTGGCTGTATTCGAGCCCAGATCCAATTCAAGCAGGCGCAGGGTCTTTCAGGACCAATACGCGGAATCTTTCGACATGGCTGATATGGTATTTATCCCCGACCCGGTAATGCTTGAAAGAATCCCTGCCGATGAAAGGTTTTCATCCAAAAAGCTCGTTGATGCTCTCATAAGCAGGGGCAAAAAGGCCGTCTACAGCCCGGATACAAATCATCTCCTAGAAGAGATACTTGAAAGGCTAAGGACGGGAGATGTCGTTCTGATAATGTCGAACGGGTCTTTTGATAATATCCATGAGAGACTGCTTGAAAGACTTGAAACCTTTTCTTGAGGTTATGTTTATATTCTACACATACTACTGTGCGGTCTTTGCATCGATGATTCGAATAAAATCCACCTTCATCCTCTGCGCGTGTTGAGCCGTCGAAAGATCTTCA
>JAFGDF010000326.1 GCA_016932235.1 Deltaproteobacteria bacterium
ATAACAAGGTCAGCCAGGCGCCCCCCGTTGACTTCCCGAAGGGAAGTTATCAGGGTATCATCGGAGTTTAATGTAAGATGAGCCCCCATCTCCCTTGCCTTATTTCTCCGATAAGGGATAGTATCCGCTCCAATAACCAGGCCGGCTCCCATCATACGGGCAAGTGCGATATGTAAAAGCCCGGCTATACCGTTTCCAAGGACAAGAACAGTATCCCCAGGAATCAATCTTGCCCGCTTCTGGCCCCTGAGGACGCAGGCGAGCGGCTCCATAAAAGATGCCTCATCATATGTAACATCTTCCGGGATATGGAATAATCCTCTGTCAACATTTATTGCCGGAAGCCTGATATATTCAGAAAAACCTCCGGGATAGAAGTGGGTTCCTTTTTGCAATGTTTCACATACCGTAAAGTCTCCCCTGAGGCAGTAACGACATGTATTGCAGGGTACATGATGAGTAGCGGCGACCCTGTCTCCCGGCCTGAATCGATCCACATCTTTTCCCACCTCAATAACATCTCCGGCCACTTCATGCCCAAGCACCAGCGGCACCTTGTCCCTTCTATACCATTCCATCACATCACTTCCACAAATCCCGCTGGAGACCACTCTCATAAGAAGTTCTCCCGGTCCGATCTCGGGGACGGGCATCCTTTCAAGACGAAGGTCCCTGTTACTGTAGTACATGAGTACTCTCATATCTTTGGGGGGATTCATGGAATATGCTCCCTGTCGGATTTTAATCGGATTGTTTTCTATTCCTGTAACTCATTCTTCAGCGTTTCAAAAAAATCCCGTGCCTGAGCAGGGGTTGCCCTCTCATGAACAACGGAATTAAGTGCTCTCATCATGGCTAAGGGATGAGGGTTTTGCCATACATTCCTTCCAAGGTTGACACCGATTGCACCCTTTTGCATGCCGTCGTAAACAAATTCGAATACCTCCAGTTCCGTTTCACACTTCGGTCCGCCCGCAATTACAACCGGCACAGGACACCCGTTGGTTACCCTTTCGAATCCTTCCGAACAATAGTATGTCTTGACAATCTTGGCTCCCAGTTCGGCTGCTATCCTGCATGAGAGAGAGAGATACCGTGCCGATCTTTTTTTCAGTTCCTTGCCGACCGCGGTAACGGCCATGACAGGTATGCCGTATTCCTCACAATCATTGATAAGAAGAGAAAGGTTTTCAAGGGTCTCCTTTTCATATTCCGATCCGACAAACACGGATATTCCCACTGCAGAAGCGTTCAGCCGTATAACTTCCTCAATGGAAGTGGTAATAATCTCATTGGCAAGATCCTTGCCCACGATGCTTGTCCCGCCTGAGACCCTGAGAATTATAGGGGTATCGATGTCCGGATCAACAGAGGATCGAAGGACACCTCTTGTGACAAAAAGGCCATCCGCATATGGAAGAAGATCTTTAATTGTCTCACCCGGTCTCTCCAGGCATCTTGTGGGCCCCTGAAAATAGCCGTGGTCAATGGGAAGAAACTGGCAGTGTCCATCCGGTTTAATAAGGTTTGAAAGACGATTCCGAATTCCCCAATCGAGATTTCCGCCGCCTTTTATCCTCTTTCGATTTTCAACATCCTTTACAGAAGGCATCTCAAATGAATCCCTTGCCTCTAAGATTTCTTCTTGGTCGGGCATATCTGTAACCTCCCTTACTATGGTTCTTTACAAATCGGGCTTCACCTATTATTATAAAATCAAATCAATATGTAATCCTAAAAATATTATCAAAAATCATATTTAGACAACTAGGTGAATAGTGTCAAGTTACATGTTCATCCAAAATCCATGATTAAATTTTTATTGCCGATAATGATAACGGATTCTGGCATAATCCCGGACGCCGGCAAGGGAATCAGTTGCTCATAATCCGGAGTATAAGGCATAAGCATAAGACAGAAGGCAATAACAAAGGAGGTAAACCTTGTAATGGATCCGAAGGACATTCCGCCCTGCATGATATATATAGATAAGGAAGGCAGATGGTATCACAGGGGATCAGAGATGATTCACCGCGAAATTATCCTGGACTTTTACCGGCATATGGAGATGGATCAACATGGACGATGCATTATCAACTGGAATGGGGCTCCATGCTATGTGGAGACGGAGGATACTCCTTATTGTGTAAGGAGAACCCGAATGGAAGGTTCAAGAGAATCAGGGGGCATATCCCGGTTTGTCCTGCATCTAAGCGGCGGTGAAAGTGAAGCACTGAATCCATCCACACTCAACATGGGGAAAGATAATATCCTTTATTGCAAGGTAAGAGACGGAATCTTTCCGGCACGATTCAGCAGGGCCGCATACTATCAGCTTGCTGAATATATCGAGGAAGAAAATGGCAGATTTTTCCTCCCTGTAAACGGCGAAAAATATTATCTGGACTGATAGCCCGTATCCAAAAATGTTGATTTATGCTTAAGCGCTATTTAAGCTTTTCAAATGGAGATCTGTCAATCTCCGCATTCTGTTTCAATCTCTCCAGCCAGCTTGTGAAAATGGTCTGCTGTTTTGTGTATGTTATCGAATCGGCATACCTCTCCTTCTCCTCCAGATATTTCTCCTGGTCAATGTCCTCTTCGTCTTCCCAACGTATGACAAAGACACCGCCCTCTGTTTCAAAAACCTTATCAGGATACAGCTTGTCCCTGGTCAACTTGAATGCCTCTTC
>JAFGDF010000327.1 GCA_016932235.1 Deltaproteobacteria bacterium
AATAATTTTGTTCACGATAGTGAGTTCTTAAACGACCGCTAAAATGAACTGCAAACATCCTTTCAAGATTTGATGGTGGATTTGGGAACACCCCCTGAAGTTGACACTTCCGGATCGCTGTATTATGATGCCGCCTCATGACATTTCCGAATAAAAACTCTACTTTCACCAAGAAGTTTTCAGGATCACTTCGGATAAAGCCCGAAAGATTCCTAGGAAAAATTTTTTATGAAGAACTATCCGATTATCATTTTATCTAAAATGAATGCCCTCTATATTGCATACAATCTACTTGCTTACGGCCTTTTCATTATAGGATTGCCTCTGTTTCTTGTATATATTCGTTTTAAAAGGAATGATGATTACGGAATTCGAGAGCGTATGGGCTGTCTTACGCCGGAAACATTAGGGAATCTTTCAGGAAAGCCCAGGATATGGATACATGCTGCTTCACTGGGAGAAGTCAGGGTCGCGCAACCCTTAATAAAGGAGCTCAGGCGGATTGTTCCCGGATGTTCTTTTATGATTTCAACGACCACAAGACACGGCCGGGATCTGGCGAACGAATTATTCAATTATGGAATCCCGGTATTTTACGCCCCTGTTGATCTGAAAACAGCCGTGCGCAATTCTATCAGAAAGACCCGTCCCGATATAATTGTTTTTCTGGAAACGGAGATCTGGCCTGCCTGGTTGACCGTGGCCAGGGAAATGGGTGTAAAAACCTGTCTAGTCAACGGGCGTATTTCAGAAAGATCGATAAAAAGATACGGCTGGTTTCGTCCTTTTTTCCGCTTCGTATTGAGCAATATAGACATATTCAGCATGATAAGCGACCCTGACAGCATCAGGATTGAATCTATGGGAGCCGATCGTCGCAAGATCAGAGTCAACGGGAATGCCAAATATGATCTACTCTCCGACATGGCTGACCCGGCCATAGAAAATGAGATGAGAGAAATACTTGATATTCATCACTCATCTCCTGTTTTGATTGCCGGCAGCACCCGGGGAGGAGAGGAGATCTACATCATCAGGGCTTACAAAACAATACTGGAAAAGTTTCCGGATATTATCCTCATTATGGCTCCTAGGCACATAAACAGAGTCCCAATGGTCTCAGCAATGGTCAAAAACGCGGGTTTCCGCTGCCAGTTGCGAAGCAGTCTTGATTTTTCAAAAGGACGGACGGAAAATATCATCATCATGGACACTTTCGGAGAGCTTTTCAAATTATACAGCATAGGATCCATTATTTTTTGCGGTGCAAGCCTCGTTCCACTTGGAGGGCAGAATCCCCTCGAAGCCGCTGTATGGGGGAAAGCAGTGCTTTACGGTCCCTTCATGGAAGACTTCCTGGATGCAAAGGCATTGCTCGAAAAAAACAATGCAGGCATAACGGTCACCAGTCCGGAAATGCTGGCGGAAGAAGCGATACGGCTTTTAAGCTCCCCGGAAACCCTGAAAGAATACGGTGAAAGGGCGCGTAAATCCGTAATGATGAGACAACGCGCGGCGGAAAAACATGCGATGGTGGTCGCTGAACTGCTGGGTCATACAGAATTCCAAAAGAATAATAAGCAAAGGTGAACTGACAATGGACTTTGATCGAAAAACGATGAGATTCATGCTTGAGGGTCTTCCCCAAAAAACTCGAAGCAGGTTAAAAAAGACGGCTGACCTTATTATCAGGACAAAGGAAAATGGAGGGAAAGTCATCGCTGTCCTTGGCAGCGGACCTAATCTTCATGAAGGCGTAACTTGCCTTGTCGCCGAACTGATGCGAAAGGGCATTATTGACGGAGTTTCAACGAGCTCTGCGGTCATTAACCATGAGATGAGTGGCACCCTTGAAAGAGTTAAGAGAATAAAAGGCTCCGCTCTGGGTATTGGAAGTGATAAACTGCCTTTTGATGGTTATTTTGAAGTAACCATCATTTCGGATGCGAGGCTTGAAAGACTGCGCAGGATCATCAATATCGATATGCCCCTCTATAGAAAGATGCGGCGCACGAAAGGTGACGAGTTAATCAAAGTCGCCGGCAATATGGCCTATCCGACCGGATTATATACTGAGAGAATTGCAAGAGAGATCCTCCCCATCGCAAAGAGATGCGGGGTCCCATTTGAGACCATGGCCGGATACGGCGCTGACCGAAACACCATAATCGGTTCGGGAGCCGAGCTAAATTTGCCCGTGATTGTTTCGGTACCTCAACTTGTCGGTGGCGGAGAAGTGGGTCTCGCTATCGGTGATTCCATTCCAATCTCCGAAAGATCTTACAGGATGGCGAAACTCCTCGACAGTGCGGACATTATCATAGAGTCAGCTATCGCCCTTACCCAGGAGATACACGACGGGCCGTTTGAAAGATACACAGGTCATGGCATCTGGACTGACTGGCAGGGCGGCTGGACACTTTCTCTCGCCGGGAAAAAAATCATTCGTATTGATCTCGATCCAAACCTTGATAAAGCCTGGATGAAGGAACGGAAGTCCCATATGGTTTCGGATGCGGTCCATAAGGGCCTTCCCAAAACAAAAATCATGCGTATCCCTTTTAGAATGGAGATGTCGGGATTCTCAAGATTGCCGGGAAGTTTGCCTTTGGTGGGCGATATTGGTGATATATGGCCCCTTCTTGCCATGATGATTTCCGATTCACTCAAGGTGGAACTGGACTTCATGTGTTACAAACAATCATTGCCGGCAGGGAAAAAGATTCGAGACTGGATTGTAAAAAATGTTCACCCGGTGGATCTGGATAAAATATTGCGCGCTGAAAAGGATATTATCGCTAAAAGGTTCGCCTTGTCGAACGGCCCGCCGAATGCCTGATAACACCTTGATGGTGAATCAGGAAAAGGACCAAAATCCACCATCAAATCTAAGACAATATAGTAATGGTGCTGGATTTTGGCATAACCCTGGCCACCAGCGAGGTGCTAGATGCAA
>JAFGDF010000328.1 GCA_016932235.1 Deltaproteobacteria bacterium
ATACCCTGTCTTCTTGGTGAAAACAGGAAAACTTAAAAAATCATCGCACAATTGTCATAAACATTCATTGCGTGCAAAATTCAGGTAGTAATTTATTCTCTATTTCACATCTATCGGAAATTTTGATTTTTATCATTCTCGGACGGAAAATAAAGGAGATAAACGTATGGCTGAACATCATCTTGCGGGCAAACCCGCTCCCAGGAGCATGCTTGAAAACATTCCCCGTCTTGTCGCCTCCTATTACACTAATGATCCTGAAAAACCGGTCTCGTTTGGGACTTCCGGTCACAGGGGAACCTCTCGTGACGGCAGTTTCAATGAGACGCACATCGCTGCCATAGCCCAGGCTATATGTGAATACCGTGAGAGAAAAGCAATTACCGGGCCTCTTTATATGGGTTTCGACACACATGCTCTCTCGGAACCCGCATTCCGCACGGCCCTTGAGGTATTTGCCGCGAATCATGTGGAGACAGTGATACATAGACATAATGAGTACACACCTACTCCGGTCATCTCCTTTTTAATCATTGAATACAATAAGACCAGGAAGACAGGACTAGCCGATGGTGTCGTAATAACCCCTTCGCATAACCCGCCTGAATATGGGGGATTTAAATACAACCCGCCGCATGGCGGTCCCGCTGATGTTGACGTAACCCTGTGGATACAGGACAGGGCGAATAAGCTCATAAGCTCGGAGAAGTCCGGCATTAAAAGAATGCCATATGGAAAAGCAATGAAGACAGATGCAATTCATGAACAGGATTTTATTGCCCCATTCATTCATTCCCTTGGTCAGGTAATTGATATGGATGTAATCAGGAGTGAGGGAATTCGAATCGGCGCTGATCCCATGGGGGGAGCGGGCACTCATTACTGGAAACCTCTATCGGAGAGATACGGGCTTAACATTGAAGTCGTCAATCCCCATGTTGATCCAACTTTTTCCTTTATGACTGTCGATACAGACGGGCTTATCAGGATGGACTGTTCATCCCCCCATGCCATGTCAGGCCTTATTTCCATGGCAGACAAATTTGATATTGCGTGGGGGAATGATCCTGATTTCGACAGGCATGGTATCGTGTGCACTGACGGATTGATGAATCCCAATCATTTTCTCTCCGTTGCCATCTATTACCTGTTGCAGAACAGACCCCGGTGGAATGATGATCTGGCGATCGGAAAAACGCTCGTAAGCAGCAGTATGATAGATAAAATAGTTCAAGGATTCGGGAAAAAGCTCTATGAAGTTCCAGTCGGATTCAAATGGTTTGTCCAGGGTCTTCTGGAAGGAAAGATCGCATTCGGAGGTGAAGAAAGCGCCGGAGCGTCATTCCTGCGAATGGATGGGAGCATCTGGACCACCGATAAGGACGGCTTTTGCATGACGCTACTCGCCGCTGAAATCCTCGCCAGGACAGGGAAAACACCATCGGACATATATAAGCAGATAATCGTCCCGCAGTATGGAGATCCTTATTATAAACGTTCAGACGGCCCCATAACGGATACCCAGAAAAATATTTTAAAAACCTTAAATCCCGATTCGATAAAATCATCTGCCATTGGGGGAATCCCAGTTTCCGAGGTTATGACAAGAGCCCCCGGCAACCAGGCTCCCATAGGTGGTGTCAAAGTCCTGCTTCAGGACGGTTCCTGGGCCGCTATACGGCCTTCCGGAACCGAGCCCAAGATGAAAGTCTATGTGGAAAGTTTCGGCGGGGAAGATTTCTGGCAAAAGATGTATGATGAGATTCTTCCTCTGATATTTAGATAGTCTTAAGGCTTATACCATTCCTTTAACACAAAAATAAGTTTTAATATATATCTGCATGAAATTCAGCGTTATGTCTAAAGATCGCGGTATGGGAGGCCTTTTTTACGGTCGAACTCGTTCCTGGCTTGTTTTACACAAACTGCCTTACGAGGCGGGGGGCCATCTCAGTTGTCGTCAGGATCAGATTAAGGTTGAACAACCAAGGAGGATTCCGCCCGCTCTCCGAGGCGTAGGCTCTACGAGGCGTAGGCCTGGCATGCACCTTACGCTATTAATTTGCTACCCGGGTCTTCGCCGTTCAAAAAGGCCCCCATACCGTGATCTTGAGACCGCAGGGCGCTATTTTCACGCATCGTGGCGGCCCAAGGGCCATGAGTGTTTAGTAATGTTTTAATTTAATATCTCAACGATTCAAGAAACCTTTCAGAAGGTCCTTTGCCTTTTCTTCAGTAGGCGCCGGCGTCCCTGTTTCCGAGGTCTGGCCCGGCAGCATTTTCTTCAGTTCAGAAGGGTCAGGTATCCCTTTTTCAAGAGTCCCCTTAAGCATACCCTTAAGGTCCGGTCGAAACTTCGGGGAAGAAAAGCTCCCCGTCACAAGAACCGGCACAGTTAATCCGGCTCTATCCTTTTCATCTCCCTGGCCCTTGAGGGTGGCCACAAACTTGGGCTCTACGCGAAAGTCCAGCGACTCATCCACCAGGTTCGCCTTGCCTGCAGCCAGCACCCTAAGGAGAGGTGATGAAAGTGTTGTTTCCCTTGTATCAACTACGCCCTGATCGATGGTAAAGGGGGAATGGAGTTCAGAGAAATCCGTGCGGGGACGCTCCGCGCTCTTCTCAGCAAGACCGAATTTAGCCGTGACATTCCTCACCATACCAGCCAGATCGATCCCGACGATGGCGCCATCGTTGAAGGTGATATCTCCTTTCCCATTCAATGTCCTCTTGATCTTTTCAGGATCATCTCCCGACATGGAGACATTCACTGCGGCTTTCACGGTTCCTTCCAGAAAGTCCTTCTTCATGAAGTCCTGTAAAAGTGGATTCACCTGCACCTTATCGACCTGAAGGGCCATTTTCATCTCCGGTGTGTCCTTTCGCGCATCAAAGGTTCCTTTTGATGACACATTGCCTTCATATAGTCTGAGGGCAAGAGGATCCAGGTTGAAGACGCCGTTTTTAGCGGATACTTTCATATTGAGATCCTGGATCTTTGCCCCGCGGGCCTTAACTTCGCCTGCCTTCAAGGTCCCGGCCAGGATGAGCTTCCGAAGCGGCTTATAATCAATTTTCTTTTTTTCCGCGGGCGGAGCCTTTTTCTTGTCTTCATCAGGTTTTTTCCCCTCAGGAGGCGGCAGATACCGGTCCAGGTCGATCTTGTCTAACTCGAAATTGAAGGCCAGATTCGGCCTTGAAAAGTCTTTTGCCATTGCTGAAAATTTCATAACCGAATCATCCAGTTCCAGAACACCATCAGAGATGGAAACATTTTTAGGATCCCCCTTAACTCCTGCTTTGAAAGCGACCTTGTTCAATACCGACGCATCCGCTGTTTTCAAAGGAACCTCCTGGCCGAGTGCTTTAACAAGGGATCGAGGTGAAAAAGGAGATACCTTGACAGCCAGATCGAACTGTTTATTTGTGACCGGATCAACTACCTTCCCCTTTAAACCCATTTCCAACTCTTCAAGCGCCTTGATTTGAAAATCTATCGGAATGGCGCCTTTGCCCGGTTCCTTTCCAACAGGCCCCAGATCACCCTTTATCTCTACCGGCTTTCCATCGAGCTTTGCCGCCAGGAAAAGCTTAATCGCGCGGTCTAATGAAACATCCTGCAGGCGAATGGTGACATCGGTAATCTCTTTGCGCTCTCCAGTGCCATGGTCTATCCACAGCAAGGATCCTTTTGTGACGGCAAACTCGCCCACTGCCAGGGCTTTGATCGGAAGACCCCCGGAGGGTTTCGTTTCAGCTGCCTTTTCTTTCTCTGCCCGGGTTTTTTTTGATACATCCCCGGATGATTTTCCTAAACTTTCCAGGTTTGTCTTTCCGCTTTTGCTCTTCTCTATGTTAATCCTCGGACCCTCAACAACAAACCGCTTTATCTGAATATCCTTGGAGATAAGGGGCATAAGTTTCACCCTGACCTCTATGGATTCGATGCTTGCTAAATCTTTCTCCTTGAATCCCTTCGGATTCCCCATATGGATATCCGATGTGGAAAAACCTGCCCAGGGAAAAAGCGAGAGATCGATATCCCCTCCAATGGTAAAAGGACACCCTGTGGCTTCAGAAACAATTTTTTCTACCCTGGGTTTATATTCCTGGAGATCCACAAACATGGGGATGACAAGAATCGCGAGGACGATAAGCACAATTATTCCGCCCACCACAATCAATAACCATTTGATCGCCTTTTTCATGATTCACCTCCTGATAGAATTTTCAAGATGTTGATTCCTATTTCCTGTTTCCGAATACCTCCTTAAGAAGATCGGTCACCCTTGCCACAGGGTCCTGGCGTATTTTACGCTCCTCCTCGGCAAGCATGAAGAATAGGCCGTCAAGGGCCCGGTCCGTGACATACTGATCCAGATCAAACCTGAAAGCTTCCGTGAAAGGGATGCTTCGGACCTTAGTGTCCAGCTGCTGATAATAATTTGTAACACCGACCCTGGACATGCTTTTGTTCACAACAGGTTTAAAAAGGGTGATGAGTTTATTTCTGGTCCTGTCCTCAAAATAGAGGGTTGCCTCATTCTCCTTCCCGTTAAGAATCTTCCTTGCGTCTTCAAAGGACATTTTTTTGATAGATTCCCAGAACAATGACTTGGCTTCCGGCGCCGCCTTCTCTGCGGCGCGGTTCATACTTAATAAAAAATCATCCACCTTTGGCCCGTATCCCACTGTCCTCAGGATATTCTCAACTCTCTGAACAGGTCCCGGCAGAGGTATCCTGATTTTGGGGTTGTTATAATACCCATCGACTTTTGATACCAGCTTCACCGCGTTTCCTGTTCCGATTTCAAGGGCCTCTTTAAGTCCTTCTATAATCTTTCCTTCACTCAGTTCCCCTCCAATGCCTACGGCCTTTTGTACACCCTTAAAAATATCATTGAAGCCGAACTCGGCATGGACCCGCGTGTTCAGGAACAAATGGAAACACGCTATCAACAAAAAAACATGGAAAAATCGAAGCGGCTTCATAAGGCTACCTCCCGGTTTGCGGATTAATAATATCGAATATCATATCAGAAATGTAATCATTTTACCCGGAAAACCTTCATAACTTCATTGCCAAGATGATTTATGACTTTTACGGCTATGCGTCCGGATTTGGGTTTTTTAAATGAGCAAGGCATAAGTAAACCGGAAAAATTAATCTAAATTTTGTTTTAGAAGATCAAACATGGCATGTTTAATGCATACTTTCAATAGAAAAGATCGCTTTATCCGTTGAGAGTGTAAAGGAAAATGACGATAAGCAAGGGAAAAAAGAAAGAAAGCACGGATACGAACAGCTGGATGATTACCTTTACCAATCTGATGATCCTGCTTCTGGCGTTCTTTATTGTGCTGGTAAATATGGGGGTCCGGGACCAGAGCAAGAAAAGATCAGCGTTATATTCCGTACTAGGCGCCTTTGGCCTGAAAACTGGAGGACAGGCGCCTATTGGGAGCGAAGAGGGGTCAGACTTTTCCTTAAGTGATTCTCCCATGACCAGAGAAGAAATAGATTTTGAAAAACTTAGAAATATCATGGCTTCAAAAAGTCCGGGACCGGATATTGAGATAAAAAGAGAAACAGGAAGAATCGTGATAAGCTTAAGTAACAGGATAATGTTTGATAATGGAAAGAGTAATATCACCCCCAAAAGTGCCGAATATCTTTACGCGCTTTCGCCCGTAATCAAAGAAGGTCCTGGAATAATCGAACTGAGAGGTTATGCCGGCTATGCTGAATGCGCCCTGGAGCATGACCCGGATGATTGTGGAATTAATCTTTCCACAAATAGAGGACTGGCCGTACTCCATTTTTTTCTCGATAAGGGAAAGATCCCTTCAGACAGGATTGTGACGCATGGATTTGGATTAATAACCAGCAATAAGGGTGAAACAGTAACCAGGATAGACCGCTATCCCCAGGTTGAGATAATAATCGATTACCGGCAAAAAGTGCCCTATCGGTTAAGGGTAAAAAGGACAAGGGAGGACCTTCTGGATTTTAAAGGTTTCTTTTTTAATATGTCCGGAGGTCGTGATGAAGACAGCATTTCCAGGTAAAAAAAACCGGGAAGTGAACAATTCTCTTTCAGCCAATGCCTGGATGACAACCTTTTCAGATCTCGTCACGCTTCTGCTCACCTTTTTTGTCCTGCTGTTCTCCCTTTCTTCTATGGACGACAGAAGACTGAAGATTGCTTTTCAGCACTTTAGCAGCAGCGCGGGTTTCCTCTCCTTTAACGATTACAGGAAGATTTCCAGTCCCAGGGAAACATTGATAGAAGGGCTGAACATGATCCTTGGAGAAAAAGTTGTTTATGATGAAGAAATAGGCCCGGAGGACATGCCTTTACCCTATGATAACAATTCGATAGGAGATTCTCTATACATCCAGATCCTGGAGGACGGCATCAAACTTTCCTTTGGAGAGACGCTGCTGTTCCCTCCGGGTGGTACCGATGTCAGAAAAGAGATGTTGCCGGTGCTGGGTAAAATCGCACGATTCATCTTGATATCAGACTACCAGACTTACGTAGATGGACACACGGACGATATCCCGGTCAGATCCGGGAGATTCGCATCAAACGAGGAAATCTCCATAGCCAGGGCCGTTAATGTAAGATATCATCTGATAAATCAGGGGAAATTGCCCCCCGGCTCTGTTGTCATCAACGGCTATGGAGATTTACGGCCTGTCGCAAATAATAAAACAGCCGAAGGCAGGGCGAAAAATCGAAGAGTTGAGATAATTCTTAAGAATCAAAAATATTTTTGATTGGAAAATGAATCCGGCCTTAATATCCCCTCCCCCGATCCACCATCAAATATAAGACGATATAGTAATGGTGCTGGATTTTGTCGTAACCCCGGCCACCAGCGAGGTGCCAGATGCAAGGCGCCAAGGAGCGACGACTGAGACGTATAATTAATACACCGCAAGGAGGAGCGATCGCGGGCAACGCAGCAGATGGCGCCTTGATGGTGGATCAGGGCCCCCAGGTAAAATTGACATAGCCTCAAGAATGTTATATGTTCCGACCCCTGTGGTTTAGACCATATTAAAATACATTATCGAAAACAAAATAATAAATTATTCAGGAGCTTATGTATGCAGGACGATAATTCAACACTAAAATTTACAGGTGCCACCCAATATATTCTGGATGAGGAGCTGGCTGAGATCGTCAATATGTCGATGGCCCTGGAGATGCCCCTTTTGCTTAAAGGGGAACCCGGAACAGGCAAAACAATGCTGGCTCACGCAATCGCCGAAGCGTTGAATATGAAGCTCATTGTCTTGAACGTAAAATCCAGCATGAAACTTATTGACGCTCTATATCAGTATGACACACTAACCCGCCTGAATGACAGCAGGTTCGGAGACTCCAACAGGGATGTTAGCGACATTGAAGAATACATAAAGATGGGAAAGATAGGCCAGGCGTTTGTTTCCGATGAAAGAGTCGTGCTTTTGATAGACGAAATAGATAAGGCTGATACGGATTTCCAAGACGACATGCTGGACGTGCTCGACCAGATGGAATTTGATATCATAGAGATAGACAAGACCGTCCGGGCAAAATACAGGCCTTTCATCATCATCACATCAAACGCTAAAAAAGATCTTTCAGACCCTTTTCTTGGTCGCTGCAACTTTCATCATATAGCCTTTCCCGAACCGGACATGATGAGGAAGATAGTCTCAGTACACTTTCCAGATATCGACGCGAAACTGCTCGATAACACCCTGGCATGCTTTTACAGGATGAGGGAATTTAATAATATAGAAAAGAAACCGGCCACAAGAGAACTGATAAACTGGATCAGGGCATTGAAGGCTGACCCGGATTTCAATGTCAGGACCCTCGTTAAGGGTGACATTCCTTACATGGGAGTGCTCTTCAAGAAAAGTCCGGACTACATTGTTGCACAACGCAATATTGCCCGGCTCAGGCGATAGAGTGATCTACATGCATGCTTCTTTATAAATACTTTTAACACCATGTTTATTAATTTCTTCTATATTCTCAAAAAAGCGGGCATACCGGTCTCGCCCACTTCATTCCTGTATCTTCAAAAGGCGCTCAGCATGGGGATCATAACCTCTCTTGACGCTTTCTATACGGTTGCCAGGTCCATTTTAATCAAAAGCGAAAGATTTTTTGATCTATATGACCGGGTTTTCGCGCATTATTTCGAAGGAGCGGAGCTGAAAGATCCGGAAGAATACGAACTTGAAGAAGTTGCGCGCGCCATGCTGGAGGAATGGCTGAAGGAGCCCGGGGAGCTGGCACGCGCCCTTGGTGTGAGCGAGGATCAACTATCGAGATTGAGCCCGGAGGAATTAATACAGTATTTCATGGACAGGCTGAAGGAACAGACCGAAGCTCACCATGGGGGCAATAAGTGGATCGGCACCGGAGGGACCTCTCCCGTGGGGCATTCAGGATATCACCCGGGAGGAATGAGGGTAGCGGGCGTATCCAGAAACAGATCCGCGATCAAAGTCGCCATGGACAGGCGATATCGCGATTATTCGCAGGAGGGCCCGCTGACACAGTCCCAGATGAGTGAGGCATTAAAAAGGCTGAGGAATATGGTCCCGGCGGGTCCTAAAGATCAGGTGAATGTGGATAAAACGATCTACCGGACAATGAAAAACGCGGGAGAGATTGAGATAGTATTTGACCGTTCTCTCAAGGACCGGTTAAAAGTAATGCTGGCCATTGATAACGGCGGCTGGTCTATGGAACCATATATCCCTGTTGTCCAGACCCTTTTTAATTACTCGAGGTCCCAATTCAAAGATCTGAAGACGGTTTATTTTCATAACACAGTGTATGACAATCTGTGGGAAGATCCTCAGAGACACAGCAAGCCTCTTCCAATCGACGAACTGGTTCGACTGGACCCTGAAACCCGTTTTATTTTTGTGGGAGACGCGAGCATGGCGCCGTACGAACTCATGTCGAGGGACGGTTCCATTCACCTTGAGGAAAGATCGGTCAAAGCCAGTTTTGAAAGACTTCAATTTATCGCGAGGACTTTCCCTCACTCTGTCTGGCTCAATCCGAAGATGGAATCCGAATGGTCCTGGACCAGGTCCATTGAGATTATCAGAGGTATATTCCCCATGTTTGAACTGACGCTGGATGGGCTGGAAAATGCCGTAAGTCTCCTTATGTGAGAGGGGCGCGATTACAGGAACAGGAGTCATCGGGACGACGGGTCTGAAAATATGTTTTTTAATTTATAAAACTGACAAGATAAAAAAGGAGAAAAGGATATGGACATTTATAAAGCGATAAAGGAAAGAAGGAGTATAAGGGCTTTCAAATCCGAGCCCGTTCCGGAGGATTTGATAAAACGGATAATGGAACAGGCAGTATGGGCCCCTTCCTGGGCGAATACCCAGCCATGGGAATTCGTGATAGTAACCGGCAGGGAGCTTGGAGAAATTCAGAAGGGTTTTCTTAAAAAAGGAAAACAGACGCCCTACCCTGATGTGCCCCGGCCATATGAATTTCCAGAACCTTATATATCAAGGATTATGGCCCTTCCCGATAAAAAGGAAAATGAGACGGAAAAAGACAATGAGATTCGCGATAAACGCAACTGGAGACATTACGGCGCCCCTGCCGTGATCTATCTCCTTGTGGCACGTTCCTTTTTTTACCAGAAGGAAGGTATTAATGTATGGTCATTGTATGATTGCGGCGGCGTGGTCCAGAATATCATGCTTCTTGCCACCTCTTACGGCCTGGGAACCATCGCCCAGGCCCAGGCGGTTGTATATCCCGATATAATCAGAAACGTGCTGGGTATCCCGGAATCAAAGCTGATCGCGCTTGGAATCGCCATAGGGTATCCGGACTGGGAAAACCTCGCAGGTCAGGCCCGTACAGAGAGAGAACCAGTTGACAAAATCGTAAAACTGTATGGTTTCAAATGAGAAAGAAACAGCAAAAAGCTCCCCCGAAAATAAACAAAAAAGATTGTCATGCGTGACAGAAGACAAGATATGCTTGCCAAAGAAGGCATTGGAAAGCTGCTGTTCAAATTTTCACTGCCTGCCGGGATCGGAATGTTTGTTATGACCCTTTATAACATCGTCGATACGATCTTTATCGGCCATAAGGTCGGCTATCTGGGAATAGCCGGCCTCACCATTGCTTTCCCGTTACAGATGATGATACTCGGAACCGGCCTGGTGATAGGCATAGGAGGCGCTTCTCTTATATCCAGGTCTCTTGGTGCGGATAATATTGACAAGGCGGAGCTTACACTGGGTAACGCCGCCTGTCTGGTCATCATCATCAGTCTTGTTGTAACCGCCACCGGCGTCATGGCAAGCGGCCCGCTGGTTATGCTTATAGGCTCATCCGAGACGATATTCCCCTATGCAAATGGGTACGTGAAAATAATACTCCTTGGAACGATCTTTCAGATGTTTGCCATAGCCATAGGAAACACGGTCAGGGCTGAAGGAAACATGCTGGTTCCCATGATAAGCATGATCCTGGGAGCCTCGATTAATATAGTGCTGGACGCCCTGTTCATCCTGGGTATGGAGATGGGCGTTCAAGGTGCCGCTCTGGCAACGATACTTTCCGCCCTTTTCAGTTCCATTTATCTCGTTATCTACTATATGTCTCAAAAGAGTTCCCTTAAATTCCGCCTTAAAAACCTTATCCTGGACATGGAAATATCAAAAGAGATCTGCTCTGTGGGCATCTCTGATTTCGCGAGATCAGCAGCCATGTCTATAGTGACCATGTTCCTGAACAGGATGCTGGTCCTCCACGGGGGAGATATACTTGTCGCTGTCTTCGGTATCATGGGCAGGGTAATGATGTTTTTTATGATGCCGCTTATAAGTATTGGACAGGGTCTTCAGCCTATTCTGGGCTTCAGCTACGGGGCAAAACAATATGGCAGATCCATAAAGGCGATCAGGCTGGCTATAACGTCCTCGAGCATTATATCCGTGGGCTTTTTTGTTATTATCTTTCTCTTTCCCTCACCGATCATGGGTATCTTCACAAATGATGAAAATCTTATAACGGAAGCATCGCGCGCCGCTCGGATTATATTCATCGCGCTGCCCCTGGTGGGATATCAAGTCATAGGTTCGGTTGTCTTCCAGGCCATGGGAAAGGCCATGCCCGCTTTTCTCGCGGCCTCATCAAGGCAGATCCTTTTCCTGCTTCCGCTTATAATAATACTGCCCAGATTTTTCGAAGTGGCGGGAATATATATTTCCTTCCCGGTTGCTGATCTTTTTTCATTTATCCTTACCCTTATCCTGATGACACCTCAGATGAACGAACTCAGGAGAAATGAAGTGCTCATTGATAATCCCGGAAAAGAAAGCTGATGAACATTACTGAGAGTCAGCCGTTCATCAGCACTATTCGCGCTGAATCATGATAGTAATCTATAATATTCAGACAACCGTAATCCTGTTGAATATTAAATGCCTTTTCAGTCGCCAGTCCCATCGCGTCGCATAGGATGATCCTGTTTACCGCACCATGCCCCACAAAAAGGAAGTCCTTGCCTTTCTGCTCCTCACGAATGCCCCGAAAACATTTCATTATCCGCTCTGAAAGCTGACCCATGCTTTCACCATTACCTGGCGGCTGGAAATTCTCAATATCCGCCATACGCTTTTTCAGGTCATCAGGAAAACGTCTGTGAATCTCTTTAAAAGATATGGCCTCCCAGTCGCCGAAATATACTTCCCTGAGTTCAGGCAGAGAGTGAATCTGGACGTCATGGTATTGTGCTATGATCTGCGCCCCCCTGATACTCCTTATCAGATCGCTGGAATATATTGTCTTGAGATCAACATAGCGTAATCTTTCAGCGATATTCTCCATCTGGCGCCTTCCGATATCCGTTATATCCACGTCAGTGTGCCCGTAAGCCGGATAATCGGCGAAACCGTTCACCTGGCCATGCCTTATCATATATAATCTGCTTGATCTTTCCATGGCTGGGAATAATATATCCGTATGATCCTGATGTCAATACAGCAGATGGCGCCTTGATGGTGGATCAGGGCCCTTATCCGCCATCAAAATGTCACCCCTGCGCAGGGGCAGGTTCTGCAGTGTTGCCGTGATGTGTGGCTAATTTCATAATGAAGGTTTGGGTATTACAAACTTGACATGTGATATCACATGCAGTATCATCCACTATGACTAAAATAGAAAAATTATTGAACAAATTACGAAACAATCCCCGTGATTGGCAGATTGAAACGCTTAAAGATATTGCGAAACGTTTTAATATAGAATGGCGGCAACCTGGGACAAGTCATGTTACTTTTCGACATCCTAACGGCTCAAAACTCACAGTTCCTGCACACCGGCCTATTAAACCAATCTATATTAATAAATTCGTTCGTCTTATCGATAAAGGAGAGGGGGAATAAAATCATGGACGAACAACTTAAATACCCATTTGAAATCAGGCAACTTTCCGAGGAAGAGGGAGGAGGCTATTTAATATCTTTTCCTGATTTACCCGGTTGTATATCCGATGGTGACACAATTGAAGATGCAATAAAAAACGGTATTGATGCTATGAATTCATGGCTTGAAACAGCAAAAGAATTTAATGACTCGATTCCGGAACCGGGTTGTAACCAAGCTAGTGGTCGTTTTGTACAGCGGATACCAAAAAGTTTACACGTGAGGCTTGCCGCGCGCGCAAAGCAGGAAGGCGTAAGCATGAATGCTCTAGTGACATCTATTATCGCAGAATCATTGGGTAAAAAAGAAGCCCACCAATAAAGCCTGTCATACCGATTAATTCTTATAAGGAAATTTTATATCTCAAGACCACAACAACAAATAATGGATTTGTTCCGGGTCGAGGAACGAGAACTCGGAACTAATCCATGGTTCAAGTTTTCTCATATTCTCACTGATCAGAATTTACGCTTTATAATTAACCATAAATAATGTATAAAGCCGCGGGGGCATAATGATGGAAGGAAGAAAAGGATGCTTCGGTGCGCTGAATATTGTATTTCCCGTTTCCGGCAATGGATTGAGAGAGGTAGCAGATGAATGTCTTCAATGCCAGGATCGGATTTCCTGCCTAAGAACAGCATTATCCACTGAAGAAGGCATAAGGATGCGGGAAGATAAACTCGATCACGCGGCGAAGGAGGGTCTTATCGGCAGGCTGGAGATGTGGTCACGGAAAAAAGAGCTTGATCGCCTATTAAAACAGCAGGAAAAGAATAAAAAAAGATCATGAAAGTGGATTATAAAAAGGCATTGAATTCGGCGCAGCTTGAAGCGGTAATGACCATTAACGGGCCGGTCCTTGTTATTGCTGGAGCGGGAAGCGGAAAGACCAGGACCCTCGTTTACAGGGTTGCCCGCCTGGTGGAAAGCGGGGTGCAGCCGGAGAATATCCTGCTGCTGACCTTCACCAGGAAAGCTTCAGGGGAAATGCTTGAAAGGGCGGCCAGCCTGGCTGACGAGAGATGCCGATTTGTCTCGGGCGGCACCTTCCATTCGCTGGCCCATCAGGTACTGAGAAGCCATGCCGAGCTTATGGGTTTTGAGAGATCTTTTACGATTTTGGACCGGCCGGATATGGAAGAAATAATCCAGTCAATTGTCCGGGAAATCGACATTGTTAAAGCCAGCATCAGGTTTCCAAGACGCGCTACAATTGCCTCCATCCTGAGCAAGGCCGTCAACCTTGAGCAGCCTGTGGAGGCCCTTATGCGGGATGAGTACTCCCAATTCCTGGAATATATCCCCGATGTTCAAAGGATTGAAGGTCTCTACAGGGATTATAAAAAATCCAATCAACTCATGGATTACGACGATCTGCTTATATTTTGCAGAAAGGTTCTTTCTGAAAAGGAAAACGTCCGGAAGGAGCTTGGCGACACTTACCGGTATGTAATGGTTGATGAATACCAGGATACTAACGGCATCCAGGCGGATATCGTCAGATGGCTTGCTTCCGAGCATCAGAATGTGATGGTGGTCGGAGATGATTCTCAGTCCATCTATTCCTTCAGGGGAGCAAACTACAGAAACATGTTCGATTTCCCGATAATGTTTCCGGCGACGAAGATTATTAAACTTGAGGAAAATTACCGTTCAACCCAGCCTATCCTCACATTTACTAATTCTCTTATGGATCAGGCGCAGGAAAAATACACCAAATGTCTTTTTACGGAAAGAACAGGCGGTATAATGCCGATGGTTGTCGATGTCAAAACCGATCCGCAGCAGGCCAGATTTATTTGCACAGCGATATTAGAATTCGTAAACAACGGCAGATCCCTCAAAGATATTGCGATTCTTTTCCGTGCGGCCTATCACTCTTATGAACTTGAACTGGAGCTCGCGCGCCAGACCGTTCCTTTCGTAAAATACGGCGGTTTCAAATTTATGGAATCCGCCCATATCAAAGATCTTATCGCGCATATAAGAATTTTGTTCAACAGGAATGATACTGTCAGCTGGGGGCGTGTGCTGAGACTGGTCAGCAACATAGGGCAGAAGAAAAGCCACCATATAATAAAATGGATGCAAAACTCAGGAGCGTATCCATGGCAGGTCGGTGAATGGCCGGGAGCGGGCAAGGATAATCATGGTCTGAAAGCCCTTGGGAACCTGTTGAGGCAACTGACCGATGAAAATATCAAACCTGAAAGAGCCCTTGAACTGGCGAATAAATACTATGATCCTATCCTCAGGGAGAGATTTGATGATTTTCCAAAAAGGCAAAAAGGCCTGGAACAGCTTATAAGCATGGCCTCGCGCAAGAAAAAGCTCAGGACATTTCTTGATGAATTAATGCTGGATCCCCCGGCCTCAAATGCCGACATCAGCCCCGTAGAAGATGATGGTTACCTCACACTTTCAACGGTGCATTCCGCCAAGGGCCTGGAATGGTCAATTGTCTTTGTCATCTGGGTAATGGAAGGTTATTTTCCGTCCTCAAGATCCCTGTCCAGCCTGCAGGCGATCGAGGAAGAGCGCCGACTCATGTATGTGGCCGCGACCAGGGCGAAAGACAGGCTTATTCTCTGTTACCCGGGCCAGGAGGAGCTCCCCATCTGGCAACTTGCTGAAACAGGCTATTTGAGTGGTTTGTCGTCCTTTATCCGGTCTTTGCATCCGGATGTCATGGATCATTCATCCCTGGATCGTCACGTTCTGAACAAAAATTCGGGCGGTTTTTCACTCCCGAAAAAACCTTCCCAGTCGAGGATCACGAAATCGGATAAGAGCCATTCCAGCGGTCTTAAACAGGGTGACAGGGTAAAACACCCTGCATTCGGGATGGGGGTCATTTCCAAATTTTTAGATAAGGAAAAAGTTGAGGTCTTATTCCGTGACGTTGGTCGTAAGTTGCTTCATCTTGAATATACAACACTTGATAAGATTTGATAACAAATGAACTTTCAGAAGGAAAAAAACAAATCCTCCTATAGGAATGAGGTCGAATACCTGTACGGTCTTCAGAAATACGGCATCAAATTCGGGCTTTCCAAGACCTCATCTCTCCTGAGGGCCTTCGGAAACCCGCATCATGGTAAATTATATATCCATATAGCAGGGACAAACGGAAAAGGATCCGTGGCTGCCATGCTCGAATCGATCCTGATCAAGTCGGGGTTAAAGGTAGGATTTTACTGTTCGCCGCACCTGGTGCGTTTTACGGAGCGATTCCGCATTAATATGGGGGAGATACCGCAGGACAAAGCCGTCGAGATAATCAGGGAACTGAGGGAGGTTATTAATAGTAAAGAGCCGCCCACCTTTTTTGAAATGACTACGGCAATGGCATTGATATATTTTGCCCGTGAAATGACCGATATCGCCATCATGGAAGTCGGGATGGGCGGCCGGCTCGATGCGACGAATGTGGTAGATCCTCTAGTATCGGTCATCACCAGTATAGGACTGGATCATCAGTCTTTTCTGGGATCAAGTCTGATAGAAATAGCGGGTGAGAAGGCAGGGATCATTAAAGGAGGGACTGATGTTGCCACCTCCGTGACGAAACCTTCAATCGTCAGACTGTATGAAGATATATGCAGGCGGGAAAATGCCCCTTTATGGCGGGTTGGAAAAGATACCCGTTACAGGAAGACCGGATCGGGATTAAACTATTATGGACTGAATCGCCGCATAAAGGGACTCGGGCTCGGATTTAAGGGCGCATATCAGAACCGTAACGCCGCCCTGGCTATAACGGTCATTGAACTCCTCGAAAAAAAAGGCTTTAAGATAACCCTTGAAAATATCATCGAAGGCATGCGGGACGTGTCCTGGCCGGGAAGGCTTCAGGTGGTCTTAAAAAATCCCCTGCTGATACTCGATGGAGCTCATAATCCGGACGCCATAAGAAAGCTGGCTGAGGCCATAACTTCAGAATTTCAATACAGAAGACTTATTCTGGTCCTGGGTGTCATGAAAGACAAGGATATCAGAGGGATACTTGACAGGGCCGTACCCATAGCTGATTACGTTATCTATACCGCTCCGGATTATTACAGGTCAGCCGACCCTGAAATCCTGATGAAAAAATCCGCACCCCTGAAAAAACCTGGAGAAACAGTTCCAGCGGTAAAAAAAGCGATCGAACGGGCAAAGGCAATTGCCGGAAGAGAAGATTTAATACTGGTCACAGGCTCTCTTTTTACTGTCGGTGAAGCCCTTAGCTGTATTGATCCGCATAAGTATATGCCGGATGGATTTTAATCAAGAAAGGAGAAAAATTATTTATCCGTCAATGAAGGTAAGCATTTCTCTCCTGCTTGCCGTGTTTATTATGCTGACTGTATCCAATGTTTGCGGTTCCTGCGCCGAAAAGGACGGGTCCGCTGAAAACCGGCAGAACGGAAATCCTCCATGGCAGATCACGGCCATGAGCCTCAGCTATAGAGAGAAGGATTCCGTCTATGTCGCTAAAGGCGATGTAATCATCACGAGAGAGAATCAGTCACTCTTTGCGGATGAAGCGATATACAGCCGGGAAAGCGGCATGGTAAATGTCAACGGCAATGTCCGTTTTGAATCGGATGGGGATTTTTTAACAGGCGACAGCGGTATCTTTAATCTTAACGATCAGACCGGTAAAATCGACAACGGAGAGATCTTTATATCAAAAAATCATTACTATATAAGTGGTGATGTTATGGAAAAACTATCAGGAGACAGTTACCTGGTTAAAAACTGTCGCATCACCACTTGCGACGGCGAAAAACCCGCATGGAGCATTACCGGGTCGGAGGTCAAGGTCACGGTCGAAGGATATGGAAAAGTGAAAAACGCCGCGTTTCGTATCCGTGAAACGCCTGTTATATTTGTGCCATACATGATATTCCCTGTAAAAACGGAACGCCAGACAGGCTTTCTTCCTCCCGGATTCGGTTATTCCGACCGGAATGGCTTGGACCTGGAGATCCCTTTCTTCTGGGCCATGTCCGACCGTACAGACATGACGTTTTACGAAAGGATAATGTCTCAACGAGGCATCATGCAGGGTCTTGAATTTCGATACAAATTGGACGGCAATTCGGAAGGGATATTCATGTTGGATATCCTTTCGGATAATGTTGAAAACAAGGATATCAGCAACCCCTATGATGCTGAAATAAGCCCCTTTGAACGCTCGAACAAAACAAGATACTGGTTCAGAGGCAAGGCTGATCAGGCTTTCCCCCGCGGATTAACGGCGCGTCTCGACGCCGATTACGTAAGCGATCAGGATTATCTACACGAATTTCAGGGCGGCTTGCATCGGTTCAGCTCCAGACCTGATCTGGGTACTGAAGCAGGCCGACCGCTGGAAGAAACATCCTCCCCGACAAGAAGATCAGCGATAAGAATAAGCTGCGATGACGAGGCTTACAGTTTTCAGGCCCTTACGGCCTACTACCAGCGCCCTGAAGATCCCGCCCATGACAGTACCCCGCAGCCTCTTGCCGGATTGGATTTTTCCTTTTTACCTTCACCCATAGGAACCTTGCCTGTTTTTCTCTCCCTTAACACTGATTATAACTATATATGGAGGGATTTTGGTCAAAAGGGACACAGAATGTCCATTACGCCTGAGTTATCCCACCCTACATGGATTGGGCGCTATTTAGAGTTTGAACCGTCTGCCAGTTTTACAAAGAATATGCAATGGCTTGAAGATAACATGGAGACAGATCGGCAATCCAGGGACTCTTATCAATTTCAAGCCAGGTTCACCAGCGCCATGGAAAGGATATTCGATTTTTCCTGGAAGGACCTCACAAAATTGAAGCATAAATTTTCACCATCCCTGGCTTATCGGTACAGTGTTCCCGGGAAAGAAGAAAAATTAAAACCCTGGTTCGAGCCGATAGATGCCGACGGTAAAATAAATATGATAACGTTGTCCCTTGATAATTACATCGACGCAAAAAAAGAAAGCGCAAACGGAACTATCTCCTATCGTCAATTCGGCAGTTTCAGAATGATCCAGGGCTTTGACATCGATGAGAACAGCCGTAAAGAGGTATCCCGGGTCAAAAAAGAACCATTTGAACCCTTGACCGGCATTCTCTCCTTTTCCCCTTTTCCTCAATTTGACATAGAGACCGAAGTTCGATGGGACCATTATGACAAAGAATTTTCCTACACTGACCTATCTCTTGAGTTAGCGGTTGGGAGGAAAGGTGGAAGAAAAGACAAATTTTCTCTTGATTATGAATATAATAAAGAAGGCGACAAGAACCTGAACTACAGTATGAATATTAATCTCTCCCACGGATACTCTATGGGCGCTTCACTGGTCAGGGACCTGAACCTGGACTACAATCTAAATCAAAGCTACTGGATCGAATATCTTTCTCAATGCTGGGGAGTGAGGCTGACTGCGGGAGAACTGGATGATGTCTCAAGCATTATGTTGAGTTTTCGGCTGATCGGGCTGGGAGATTCGGATATATGATCTATCACTCTCGCCCAAGAACAAATCTTGTCTAGAAAAGGTTTTGCAACTTAATTTTTTAATCTTCAATATCCTTTCATGATAATGGCATCTATCGGATATAAATTATCAATAACCCCGCCGCCCAGCAGTAAGGTGCAAAATAACTGATATTGCCTTTTCGAATCAGGCCCATAAGAATCTTAAGGGCGGCCAGGCCGACGGCAACTGAAGAGATAAATCCTGCCAGCAAAGGCAGAATGCCTATCATTCTCAGGCTTTCTGAGTTTATCTGAAGAATCACCGCGCCAATAATGGCCGGGATAGAAAGCAGGAAAGAGAACCTTGCAGCCGCTTCCCTGTCCATCCCTAAAAGCATGCCGCACACAATAGTGGCGCCAGATCTTGATATCCCCGGGATAATGGCAAGGCCCTGAGCAAATCCCACCGCCAGGGCGGTAATGAGGCCCGCATTTTTTCGGTTGCAGTAGCCGTCCGAAAGAAACCATGTTGTCGCCAGAATCAGCCCCGTGACAAGAAGCATGGCGCCCACAAGGGGAACGGAATCGAACATTGATTCAAGCCGTGATTTAAAGAAAATGCCAATAAACCCTGTCGGTATTGTCCCCGCAAGAATCCACAGGGCCAGCGATAGGTCAGGATCATCCGCGATTGTCCCCGGTGATTTTTGATTTCTGATGACCTCAGTGGTGAAAGACTGCATCCTTCCCATGATCTTTTTCAAATCGTTCCTGAAATATAAGCATACGGCAATGAGGGTCCCCAGATGCAAAGAAGCGTCAAGAAACAGAGCGGGTTCCTTAAAACCCAATAGATTCTGAAAAAGCACAAGATGCCCCGAACTGCTGATAGGAAGAAACTCCGTCAAACCCTGGATAATTCCCAAAAATATGCTGGAGACAATGTCCATTAAATCCCTCTCATAGCGACATCTTGCCCGGATTAAGTATACCGTTGGGATCAAACGCCTTTTTTAACCGAACCATCAGATCCAGAGCCGGCCTGGAGAGTTCCAGCTCCATATAAGGGGCCTTTGTAATGCCTACGCCATGCTCTCCCGTGATTGTGCCACCCATCTCCACAACTTTTAAAAACAGCTCCCTGATCACTTTCTGTGCCCTGTTCATTTCATCGGGGTTTTCTTTATTCAGCATTATGTTTACATGAAGATTCCCGTCTCCCGCGTGCCCGAATGAAGGGATAGCGAGTCCGTTTCTTGCGCCCAGTTCTTCTAGAAAAGAGACCAGTTCGGCAAGACGGCTTCGCGGCACGACCACATCCTCGCTTATCTTGTCAGGACCCAGCCTCATTAATGATGGAGATGCGTTTCTCCTTGCCAGCCAGAGATTTTCCGCCTCATCCTCGTTCGAAGCAGTCCTGAATTCTATAGCTCCTCTGGCTTTAGAGATATCCCTTATCTTCTCCATCTCTCTTTTTATGATGAAAGGATCACCGTCAACTTCGATAAGGAGCATGGAACCGGCCTCATCGGGAATATCTACACCCATCTCTTCACGGACACATTCAATACACTGCCTGTCGAGAAACTCAAGCGCGGCTGGCACCACCTTTTCACGAATGATGTGAGATACCGTATTCACTGCAGCGGGAAGATCTCGAAAGAAGGCGGTCATGGTTTTTTTGGATTTAGGTTTCGGGATAAGTCGAAGTGTAATCGATGTGATCACGGCCAAAGTCCCTTCAGAACCTATTATAAGGCGGGTTAGATCATACCCCGCGACACCCTTGGCGGTTTCAACTCCTGTCCTGATTATTTCCCCGGTCGGAAGGACAACGGTTAATCCCAAGATATAATCTCTGGTTACTCCGTATTTCACGGCCCTTAAACCGCCGGCGCATTCAGCCACGTTCCCTCCTATCGTGGATATTTCCGCGCTCGCGGGGTCAGGAGGATAGAAAAGATCGAGCCTGGCCACTTCTTTCTGAAAATGAGCGGTGATTACTCCTGGTTCCAGTTTGGCAATGAGATTATCCTGATCGATCGAAATTATACGATCAAAACGATCCATTACCATAACAAGCCCTTTCATTACCGGCAAAGCCCCACCGCTCATACCGCTACCGGCGCCTCTGGGGATTACCGGAAAGTGCTCCCTGTTCGCCAAAATCAATATCTTCGATATCTCTTCGCTGTTTCCCGGAAAGACTACTGCCTCAGGCATAAATTCGAGCTTTGTCCCGTCACTGGCATATTCTTTCAAACCATCATGCCCGGTTTCAAGATTCTCCGACCCGACTATATCCGCTATCTCATTAAGTATATTGGGGGGGATCATGATGATAATTGTATCCGGCAGTTAAAGGAATGACGCAGGGTCATGCAGTCCATGTATTTCAGGTCTCCTCCCATGGGAACCCCCAGGGCTATCCTGGTAACCTTCAGGCCCCTGCCTGCAAGTATATCCACAAGAAAAGATGCGGTTGCTTCACCCTGGGTGCTGGGATTAGTTGCAAGGATTACTTCTTTAATATCTTCCTTGTCAATCCTGGAAAGAAGCTCTCCGATCTTTAAATCCTCAGGCCCGATCCCGTCAAGAGGGGAAAGCACGCCATGAAGGATATGGTAGCGGCCTTTGAAGCTTCCTGATTCTTCAATGGCCATCTGATCGCCGGGACTTTCAACAATGCACAGCACGCCGGTAGCGCGATCTTTGTCACTGCATATTGCGCATACTTCAGAATCGCTTAAGTTAAAGCAGTTGGAACAGAATTTTATCTTATCCTTGACCTCCAGCAAGCTTCTGGCGAGGCTTTCGGCCAGATCCTTATCGCTCTTTAAAATATAAAGAGCCAGCCTGGTAGCGGATTTCTTTCCGATCCCCGGCAGCCTTGAAAATCGTTCAATAAGCTTTTCCAATGATGGAGGATAAATTTCCATTGCACTATCAGAAATATTATAACGAGAGTCCTGGAATATTCGGCAGGTTAAGCCCTCCGGTCAGCTTCCCCATCTCCTCATTAACCATCTCTTTTGCCTTCGATAATCCGTCATTTACCGCCGCCATAATGAGATCCTGCAGCATTTCAACATCCTCAGGATCTATAACTTCCGGATCTATTCTTATGGAAAGTATTTCCTGCTGCCCGTTAACAACGACCGTGACCATTCCTCCGCCTGAAGATGCCTCAATAGTCCGTTGTCCCAGTTCTTCCTGAAGCTTATTGATCTTGTTTTGAAACTGCTGGGCCTGCTTCATCAGTTTTCCCATATCGGGAATTCCCTTCATATCCTGCCTCCTTTATCAACCCATATCATTTTTATTACTATTTTCTGCCGCAAGTTCTTTCTTGATCTCTCCCTGAAATATCCGAAGGACATCCTGGACAGGACGGGGAAGATCTGACCGCACTTCAATCCCTCGATCACCCTTGGCATCGGGCTGCTTTATTGTCTTAAAATTTGCGCCATTTCTCGGTTTATCCCCGAAAATCTTTACCTTTATATCCCTTTTATAAAACTCCCTGCAATGTTGTGTGAACTTTGCCATCCTCACCGTATCATCAAGATAGCCCGCAGTAAAAGCGTTGCCTCCCCTCTCAATCTCCAGGGTATCGCCATTGATGCGTTTGTAATTCCAGCTGTTGAGGATATTATACATCGCCTTGCTTTTTACGGACAGGAATTCCAGAAACTCATGCCATTCCGGATCGGGAGATGATTCGCTCACCTCTGCTTTTTGAATGGCCTGAACTTCTTCTTCCCCCCAGCCTGCTCCTGTTTCAAGAACCTGCCCTGCCTCTCGATCCGCGGTTATGCCGGAAGCATTCATCAACCTTTTTTCAAGCTGTTCTATCTTGCCGATCAACTCTTCAAATGATAAGATATCCTCCAATTGACTCAATTTAATCATTATTACTTCAACAATCAGTCTCGGGTGTGATGAATATCTCAGCTCATCTTCTCTGTTAATAAGGATATTCAAAGACTGCTGAATCCTCTCAATACCCGCGGATTCTGCCTGTTTTCTGATTTCCGCGATATCGTCCTCAGTCATATCAAGCAGACTATGACCAGGCGCAACAAGGCTGACGAGGAGATTGCGAAATTGGTCCATAATGGCCCTGTAAAATTCCTTAATATCATATCCGTAGTTGTAAACCTTATCAACGATTTCAATGCATTTATCCGCTGAACCGTCCAGTATGGCACCGGACGCTTCAAAAATTAATTTCCTGTCAATAATCCCCAGAACATCTGCAATACTATTGTCATCGATTTGTGAACCGATGAAAGAAGCTACCTGATCCAGAAGACTTTCAGCGTCACGCATGCTGCCTTCAGCTTCCCTCGCAATAATCGACAGTCCGGAAGGCGTTATGTCTATACCCTCTTTTGCGGTAACCATCTCCAGATGCTTGACGATCAGATTAACCGGTATCCGCCTGAAATCAAACCTCTGGCATCTGGATAATATGGTCACAGGCACTTTATGGGGCTCTGTTGTGGCGAAAATAAATTTTACATGAGGTGGAGGCTCCTCCAGTGTCTTAAGAAGAGCATTAAATGCCGGGAGCGTGAGCATATGGACTTCATCGATAATATAAACACGGTAACGATTTGAAGAGGGCATATATTTGATATTGTCTCTCAGTTCCCTTATCTCATCTATGCCCCTGTTGGAAGCGCCATCGATCTCCTGAACATCCACCGAAGAACCATTTATTATCTCCGTGCATGAAATACATTTATTACAGGGGTTACCATCACGGTTGTCCCTGCAGTTTATTGCCCGGGCGAGAATGCGGGCCACCGAAGTCTTACCAACACCCCTGGCCCCGCTGAAAAGGTATGCGTGAGCCAGTCTGTTGGAGATTATGGCATTCATAATAGTCCGTGTTATATGCTCCTGACCTATGACTTCTTCAAAGAGCATAGGCCGCCATTTTCTGGCTAATACCTCATATGCCATAATTAAATCCTGAACAGGTTAACGAAATATTTGAAAAAACGGATCAAGCCTATGCCTAGAATCGTCTCCATCTGAATATTAACCGATTATGTTCTTTGCGCAAAAAAAATGGCGGAGAGAGAGGGATTCGAACCCTCGGTACCACTTTTGGCAGTACACGCGATTTCCAGTCGCGCTCCTTC
>JAFGDF010000329.1 GCA_016932235.1 Deltaproteobacteria bacterium
AACCAGCCCTGACCATGCCAATGAAATTGTTATACGCATCTGGGGAACAACCTTTAAACCTGCCTTAAAAAAAGAGTGCCAGAGGCTTGGGGTAAAGATCTTCGACCGGGTCATGGTTACGAGCCTGCTGACAGAGGACGGTCAGCAGGGCGCCAGGGTTGTCGGAGCCACGGGCTTTAATAACCGCACAGGTGAGTTCATGATTTTCAAGGCAAAGGCCTCTGTACTTGCGGCTGCCGGTGATTTTTACATGTGGATGCTGAATACCGAGCATGCGGGCTGCAGGCAGTTCCGTTCCCGTAACGCAACCGGTGACGGCCTGGCCATGGCCTGGAAAGCAGGCGCAGATCTTGTTTTGATGGAAAAAACCGTGCCCCTAATGCTTGGTACCGGTTACAAGCATAACTGGTATGGCGGTGCAGGAGATGCCAGCTATGAAAACCTTCAGCTCGTGGATGCCAACGGCAAAAAGCTGCCATGGCCGACCCAGGGGTGGGCGGACGGAGGTGCAATGTTCCCTCCTCCAGATGTTCTGGCAGATATCCGCAAGGGTATCTTCAATGGGGAATGGGCGCTGCCCTTTTACGGTGATTTCCCGGGCATGCCTGATATCGAACGGCGTACGACCTGGGACCTAATGCTCGGGCAGGAATCTACCACCAAAGTAATTACAGGCGCCTATGAAAGAGCCGGGTTTGATCCGGCCAGGCACCTTCTTCAGAACTATGCCTTTATCGAGGGAGAAAACCATTCCCAGTGGCGGACTGCCCGGGGCGGCGGTCCTGTTGTTGACTGGGATCTGAAGACAACCCTGGATGGCCTGTATGCTGCCGGCGAGCAGCTGTTTTCCTTTGGCGATCACAGCTTTGCAGCAACAACGGGCAGGTATGCCGGCCGCAAGGCAGCCGACTACGCAACTCAGACCGATCAACCGGAAATAAGTAGGGAACAGGTTGACCTGGAAAAGAAACGCGTCTATGCCCCGATAAAACGTACCAGCGGTATCGAATGGAAGGAGTTGAACGCAGGAATTGCAAGGACAATGCAGTATTTCTGCAGTGAATACAAGACCGAGCTGCTTTTTAACATGGGACTCGACACACTGAAGGAGATAGAAGAGGTGTTTGTGCCCCGGCTCTATGCCCTTGATCCTCATAAACTGATGCGAAGCATCGAAGACCTGAGCATGCTTTCCCATGCACAAATGGTACTGCATGCTTCACTTGCCCGTAAGGCAAGCAGCAGGATTCTCAACTTTTTCAGGATCGATTACCCGGAGATTGATCCCCCGGAATGGTCCAAATTTATAACCATAAAGCAGGAGAACGGCGAGGTTAAAACAGATGAACTGCCCCTGAGATTCTGGGGTGATATGAAAGCCGGTTACGAGGCTCACAACAGGGATTATACCGGAGTCTATAAAGTTAGATAGGAGATTATATTATGACTGAGAAAAAATTAAATGCTCTACCCAATATAACTACTCCGAACACACAGGTCGTATTCAACCCTGAAATATGTATCGGGTGCAATAAATGTGTCGAAGTCTGCCAGGTAGACGTATATATACCCAGCCCGGTGAAGGGTGATCCTCCTATCATTCTTCATCCTGATGAATGCTGGTACTGCGGATGCTGCGTCATTGACTGTCCCTGCCCAGGGGCTATCAACTTCAACTGGCCTTTACAGCAGAGGGGTTCATGGAAAGACAAGGTTACAGGCAAAGTACACAGGGATAATGTTGCGTTTCCATAGGGTGCTTTTGTTCAGGAGTTTTTAATAAAAAAAGATTATTAATCGGGAGTAATGCATATGAAAAATCAAAATTTAAATATAATACAAGAGCTGGTAATACTGATCACTCTTTTCCTGATGATTTGTGGAGGCACGGCTGCCGCAGACGATCATAAAAACTCCGGTAGTCTCAAAATTATTAAAGGCCTGCAAAATGCGGAGGATATTCTTCCCCTTGGTGATACTCAATGGCTGGTTACATCCGGTATGAACGGCCAGACTTCAGGATCGAATATCAGCGGCCATCTTTATCTTATCAATCGAAAAGAAAAAACATTTGAAGAGTTCTTTCCCGGAAAAAATCCGGTCTTTGATCAGGATAAAAAGATGTTCAGCGAGTGTCCCGGGCCGATAAATCCTGATAATTTTTCATCCCATGGTCTGGCACTTAAAGAGCATTCTCCGGGGCAGTACCGGTTGTATATGACCAGTCACGGAGAAAGGGAGGCAATAGAGGTATTCACTATAAATATCAGAGGCGCAAAACCTGCGATAAGCTGGACAGGCTGCGTGACCTTATCCGAAGATATCATGGCAAACAGTGTGGCAATTCTTTCAGACGGAGGATTTGTGACAACCAAGTTTCACGATCCGACAATACCGAATTCCATGATGGGAATCATGCAGGGCAAACTCACCGGCGGAGTTCATGAATGGCATCCGGGAGGCAGCGTTAAAGCCATACCGGGCACTGAGCTTTCAGGCGCAAACGGTATAGCCGTATCTCCTGATGATAAATATGTTTATGTGGCGGCATTCGGTTCACGGGAGATAGTCCGGTTTGACCGAACAGAAATCCCTGTAAAATTGAAGAAAGTCAAAATCGACATAATGCCTGATAACATCCATTGGGGTGATGACGGTCTGCTTTACACTGCCGGTAATAACAGTGTGCGCGGGACCGGATGGTCCGTATTCAGCATTCATCCTGGAACACTGGAAACAAAGAGAGTAGCAGGTGTAGACCAGACGGCACCAATGCAGAATGCCAGCTCAGCCGTTCCGGTTGATGATGAAATTTGGGCAGGTACTTTTTCGGGTGACAGGATTGGCTACTTACCAAGGCCTTGAAGGTGAATTATTTTATGAATTATCCGGTTTTAACTTTAAACAAATATATTATGTTTCTGCCGGGACTGATCCCTTTATTTGTGTATACCATTATAAGGAATGGATCTAATAGGGTGATATAAATTTAACGTTTATTTTTAAAGGAGATTGTATGATGAATAAAACCATATTTAACATCATT
>JAFGDF010000330.1 GCA_016932235.1 Deltaproteobacteria bacterium
GATGCTTGAAATAAGAGTTTGATATGGAATTCCTTCTTCAATGGCTTTTATCTGAATCTGATGATAATCCTTTTGGGTCAAACGGAGGTTGATGCGTTTATCCTTTATTAAAGTATTTCGAGCAGCTAATTCAGCCTTTTCTTTTTCTTCCTGAAAGTTTGTTACTGACCGCCATTCATCCTTCTCTATTGATTCCATCAAATCTCTTTCTTCTTCATCAATTGGCTCAAATGCCTTTTTATGTGTTTTATCCATTACTCCTCCTTTAAATCATAGAGTTTTGTATATTTACGACTTGGAAATACCGTTTTTAGAAATATTTCATTGTCCTTTTCTGCAAGAGGCACAATAAAAGCATAATGATTAATTTCCAGAATATATGTCTTTTGGTTTGGTCTATTTGGATTTTCCTCAATGCCCAACAGGTGACCTGATTCTATCAAGAGAGCAACCTCCTCAAAGGAGATTCCTCTTTGAATTTTCAGTATCTCGTTTTTTTCACGATTCCAATTCAGGTATTTCATGTAATGAATATAGCCTATTGTCTGCCTTTTGTCAATAATTCAAGGAAGGTGGTTTTTTGATTTCCGAACAAAACAGTGTTAATATATAGAAAAATTTCATTGATATCAGGGCTATAGCTTGGTATTTTTTCTAGATATTGAGATATTAAGTCAAAACATGGAAAAGCAGGATTGTAATTTCCATGTTTGCAATATAGATAATAATATGGAAAGCAAGCAAAAATACAGGCATGATAACAAGTTACGCCTCATGGACCAGGTGAAGCAGGTGCTCCGTTATCACCACTATGCCTACAGGACAGAACAGACATATTGTGACTGGATTGTGAGGTTTATCAAGTTTCACGGCAGCAATAAACATCCCAAAGATATGGGTAAAACCGAAATCGAGGCATTTTTAAGTCATCTCGCGACAGATAGGCGTGTTTCGCGATCGACACAAAAACAGGCATTGAACGCGATCGTCTTCCTGTATCGTGACTTCTCAAGGGGTTACGGGGAAGTGCATTTGCCGGAAGGTCCAGGCAGGAAATATCCAGGTGCGTCAAAGGAGTTTCGATGGCAGTATTTTTTCCCGTCAAAATCCCTGAGCGATGACCCCCGCACAGGTATAACAAGACGCAATCATGTGCTTGAATCAGGATTGCAAAAAGCGGTGAAAACGGCGGTTGACAGGGCGGGAATCACAAAGAGAGTGAGTTGCCACACCTTCAGGCATTGCTTCGCAATACACCTTCTTGAAAATGGCGTCAATATCAGGGTGGTTCAGCAATTGATGGGACATGCCGATGTAAAGACGACCGAAATTTATACCCACGTCATGAGCAAGGATATAGATGCGGTATTAAGCCCCCTGGATCATCTGTTACGGCCGGGAACAAGGCATAAGAACCATTATGGATTCAGCGGTTAAGACACAGGCCGGTCTTTTCTTCCGGCTATTCCGGCAGGAGACACTGTGAAGACAAAGGAAAGGATATTGATTATACGCCCCGGAGCGCTTGGCGATACACTGATGCTCTTACCTTCTTTAATATCCTTAAAGGAAATATATGAAATTACAGTTGTTGGAAGGTCGCCGGGTATTGATTATTTAAAGCCTTACATCTTCAGGGGTATCGATTATGAAGCATCAGTCTGGCACCGGTTGTTCCTTCAACAGGATGTCAATACCCTGCCGGTAAAACTTGAGCCTGAAAAGGTAGTGGCTTTCCTGGCCGATCCTGAGAAAATCGCCGGGAAAAACCTCAGGGCATGGTTTCCTGACACCGGCGTCCACCTTTTTAAGCCGTTTCCGGAAAAGTCTGTTAATATTCATACCTCTCTGTATATTTCCATCTGTATAAAAAATACCGGGATCGATATGGATCCTGAGAATTGTCTGAAAAGAGCCAGTGAGATGCCTTTGCTGGCGCCTCAGGTCGGGAAGTCAAATAAATCAAGGATCGTGATTCATCCCGGTTCAGGGAGTAAAAAGAAGAACTATGCCCCGGGATTCTGGATAAAGCTGATAGAATCACTTCGGGATGAGCATCTTCCGAATAACCTCAGGATTATTTTATTGCTGGGGCCTGCGGAAGAGGAATCCCTGTCATATTATCGAGAGAATATGCGCGGCGATGATGCGGAGATATTATTTCACCCTGAGAGGGAAACTCTTCTGAATGAATTGTGCAGTTCGATTCTTTTCATAGGGCATGACAGCGGAATTTCACATCTTGCCGCGATGCTAGGTGTTTCCGTTATCGCTTTCTTTAAAAACAGCTCTGTGACGCAATGGAAACCTTTGGGACCGAAGGTTGATGTCATTTCCGGGATTAACAATGAATCGGATCTTTTTAGAAGCCTCAGGAAATCAGCGGCATCAGCCCTGGCAGCAGGGCGGTTGAATTTGCTCACCCAATAATTTTCCGGCGGCCAATCCCGCACAGAATGAATCGTATCAACTTTTGTCAGGGCATGTAAAAGGGTAACATAACCGGTAAAGAAATGGCGGCAAAGAAAAAGGCGAGAAGCCGAAAGAGTTCCACTTTCCTCCTGGTACTTCTGCTCATCACGCTGGGCGGTGCCGGGTGCTGGCTCCTGTACCAGGAGTTGTCCACCTCCAGACTTCAGGCCCGCTGGCTCCACCGGTATGCCGGCAGGATGACCTTTGACCAGAAGGAAGGGCCTGCTTCCAGGGCGCTATGGGCGCCTTCCGGACCTCATGACCTTCGTCTGGGTTATTCTTCCCTTTCCGTATTCACCAGAAACCTCATCAGAGAAGGATTTTACATCTCAAGTCAGGCGAGGGTTTCGGAAGAGATGTGGAATGCCGCACAGGCGGGGGTCTTCCCTCCCTACAGGGAAAAGACACAGGCCGGGCTTCGAATTCTTGACCGGAACGGTATGCCTATCTTCTATCATCCCTATCCCTCCCGTATATTCAGGTCTTTTCAGGATATTCCGCCGCTGATCGTGGAGATGCTTCTTTTCGCAGAGAACAGGATGCTCCTTGACGAACATCGGCCCATGATGAATCCTGCTGTGGAGTGGCATCGCTTGGTCAAGGCGGTTATGGAAAATGCGGCCCGGTGGATTGACCCCGATCGGTCGGCCAGCGGTGGAAGCACCCTGGCTACCCAGCTGGAGAAATTGCGCCATTCAAACAGTGGGATCACCGACTCAGTGGAGGAAAAGATCAGGCAGATGGTCTCGGCAACCCTTCGGGCTTACAGGAACGGGGAAAATACCATGGAGGCCCGAAGACAGATCATCCTGGACTATGTCAATTCCATCCCACTGGCGGCATTCCCCGGTTATGGAGAGATTTATGGTCTCGGGGATGGCCTCTGGGTATGGTACGAAACGGATTTTGATCTCATGCGCGAGGTCATCAGCGTACCGGAAAGGGATATGTATTCTAAAAAAATGGATGAAAAGGCCCTCCTGGTCAAGCAGATTTTAAGTCTTTTAATCGCCCAGAGAAGGCCAAGCGATTATCTTCTTCGAGACCGGGAAGCTTTGAATCATAAGTGTAACTGCTATCTTCGCCTGATGGCTGGCCACGGGATTCTTTCTCCAGAGCTGCGGGATCGTTGCCTTTCACAGTCCCTTCCATTTCGGAACGATCCCCCTCCAATCGATCAGATAAGCCTGGAGGAAAGAAAGGCGGCAAACCCCATCCGAACAAGTTTACTCTCACTTCTGGGTGTGGATAAACTTTACGATCTGGACAGGATGGATCTCTCTGTGAGAACTACCCTGGATCTTCCGGCGCAAATCATGCTCACCCGGGAGATACTCAAACTGCAGGATCCTCATTGGCTGGCTGAAAGGAGATTAACAGGTTCCCGTCTTCTCGACAGAGGGGATCCACATAAGGTGATTTACAGCCTTGTTCTTTACGAGAGTACGGAAAAAGGAAATCTCATGCGACTTGAGATAGACAACTATGACCTAGCTCTTAATATCAACGAAGGTGTCAAGCTGGACATGGGATCCACAGCCAAACTGAGGACCATCATACACTATCTGGAAATCGTCGAAAGCCTTCATGAAAAGTATGGCCGCCTTGGTCCACGGGCGCTCGGGAAGCTGGAGGTTCAACCCGAAGACAGACTGTCCCGATGGGCTATCGATTACGTCTCCGGATCCGGAGGTCAAAACCTCAGGGAAATGCTGTCCGCTTCTCTGGAACGCCTGTACTCTGCCAGTCCCAGGGAGGTCTTCTTTACAGGCGGTGGTGAACATAATTTCGAGAATTTTGACAGCAGGGACGATAACCTTACCATGAGCGTCGGCGAGGGCTTCATGAACTCGGTGAACCTTGTGTTCATCCGGCTCATGAGAGATATCGTACGATACCATATCCATCAGGATAAAGACACAAGCGAGATGCTGCGATCCATGAATCATCCCATGCGGAAGGAATATCTGGCCCGGTTTGCCGATCTGGAAGGCAGAGTCTTCCTGGAAAAGTTCTACCCAAAATATAAGGAGAAATCCCCTGAGCAGGCATTCCGGCTTCTGCTCCAGTCCATACGACCCGTGATCAGTCGCCTGGCCATTGTGTACCGTTATATCTATCCCCGCAGGGATATCGTATCTTTCGGGGCCTTTCTGCAAGATCAGTTTCCGGACGCCAAATTCGCTGCTGTGACCATTCAATCAATGTACGATAAGTGTATGCCACAAAGGTTTACCCTGCCGGATATAGGATTCATCGCGCATGTCCACCCCCTGGAACTGTGGCTTGTCGCTTGTATGCAAAAGCAGGAAAAACCGGAGCTTTCAAAGTTGATCCAGGCCAGTGAGCAGGCGCGACAGGAGGTATATGACTGGCTTTTCCGAACTTCCAATAAATCCGCACAAGATATAAGGATTCGAATGCTCCTTGAGATGGGTGTCTTCCTGGATATCCACAGGGCATGGCAGCGACTGGGTTATCCATTTGATGCGCTGGTTCCCTCCTATGCCACTGCCATAGGATCATCCGCGGATCGACCTGCGGCCCTTGCGGAACTGATAGGTATTCTGGTCAACAACGGTTACCGGATGCCCATGGTGCGAATAGAACAGATCGAAGCTGCGACTCAAACGCCCTATGAGGTATCGTTTTCAAGATGCGCCCCGCACGGAGAAAGAGTCCTGTCGCCGGAAATAGCAGAGGTTACAAAGGACCTCCTCTTTGATGTCGTTAAGAAAGGCACAGCCATACGAGGGTATCGTTCCTTTGAGAGGACGGATGGCACAAGGATCCCCCTCGGGGGCAAGACAGGCACAGGGGATCACCGTTATGAGGTCTATGGTAAAGGGGGGGAACTGATCGCTTCCAGAGTCATGAACCGCAGCGCTACGTTTGCCTTTATGATTGGATCCCGTTTTTTCGGGACGATCATGGCCTTTGTTCCTGGACCGGAAGCAGCGCAATATGGGTTTACAAGCTCTTTCCCCATCGCGATTCTGAAGACCCTCGCACCTGACTTAATGCCTCTGCTGGATTCGCGTGATTGAATGAGCGCCAAGGGGATAAGAACAACGTAATGATACACGGAAGACATTTAAGTCTCTTTTTTCAGTTTAAAGAGATCCATCTTATCCTTGACACATAAGCCCGACCTACATATAATCTTGCTCGAAACAATGTCTTATCATCTTATCTGATATTGCATGGATCCGGAAGCCGATAATGAGGACCCGTGACGTTCTGAGACAGAATGGAGCCTATTGAGATTCTAACAGGACAGAGCTTTATGACACGCGCATACTGGCGACGGCCGCTTACACGGAGGAAGTTTCTGGATCTGACAGCCTGCGGGGTTGCCGGATGGCTCGTGGGGGCGTTGTCAGTTCCGGCAATAGCGGATGGCAATCCTTCATTGCAGCATCAGGTCAACTCCTATATTCAAAAGTTGCGACGAGCGGGGAATATCCCTCCGGACGAGCGGACCGCTTGGTCAGTCTCTGATTTGACGACCGGCCATAAACTTGTATCGATCAATGAGGACAGGCCACTTCAGGCCGCAAGCATGATAAAACCATTCCTCGCCCAGGCATACTTTTTTTGCCATGAGAGAGACAGCCACACCTACCCCTACGATGAACTGATACGGCAGAAGCTTGAAGAAATGATATGTAAGAGCGACAACGAAGCGGCAAATTTTTTTATCAATCGTATCGCCGGTGATCTCCCGGTCAATCAGCGGCCGCATAGGGTGGAGAGGGTTCTGAAGTCTCATGCGGGCGGCATTTTCCGACAGACATCCATTGTCGAGTTTATTCCCACCAACGGACGAACCTATCGTAATATGGCTTCAGCCCTTGACTACAGCCGCTTCCTTTCCGCCATGTTTGAGGACCGGCTGCCCTTTGTGAACGAGATAAAGTATTATATGGGTCTGCCGAAACGCAACCGGATTAAGGATGGCGCAGCCGATGTGCCGCAGACTGTTGACCTTTATGACAAGAGCGGCTCGACCGCCCAGGTTTGCGGGGACATGGGCGTGGTGGTGGCCAGAAATGCAAACGGTCACCCGCATTGTTACACTTTTATCGGTATCATCCAGAAGGATAAACGGGCTGCGGACTACGGGACCTGGATGAGACATCGCGGGAATGTTATCCGTGAGGTATCGGGCCTTGTATATACCTTCATGCGCAAACGTTATGACCTGGTTGGCTGAGTGGTCACTGGAAAATCCAGACCGGGCAGTACTGACAGAAAAATAATATGAATTTGTTTGTAAGCCCACCCCCATACATATTTTTCCGAGGGCGCTGCCGGATCCGGCGAACTGATGCAGTCCGTCTACGTTAAAAAGGGGCTTCTCTGTTTCGCCGTCATGGACCATGACAGTCTTTACGGCATAGAACCTGTTTCAGCATCAAACGCTGGGAATACCAGACGTGATGCTTCTGATAAAGTCCCTTGCCGGTGGCTAATCCCAGGAGAGAACCCAGCGACCTTTAATCTGCCTTTTATCCAGTTTATCGGCCACGTCGTTTATATCTTCCAGCTTGAATTTATTAGTTACAAGTTTGTCCAGTTTCAGATCATGCGTCATGGCCATTTGAATAAGATAAGGGATGTCAACATGTGTGGATATCAGCCCATATATCTGACCCAGAATGGATTTATTGTGGAACTGCAGGGTCTGTAATGGGAGATTTGTTGTTTCATCTTTGGGTGTAATGCCGGAAACAACTACTTTGCCGCTCATGCCGACGGACCAGAAGGCCTGTATGATCGCTCCTGAATCCCCAATGGCCTCAAAGGCGATATCAGCCCCTCTTCCGGTAATCTCATGTATCCTGAGCACAGGATCTTCCTTGCTGTTGCAGATGAAATGGGTTGCGCCGAATTCTTTCGCCAGTTCCTCCCTGTCCTCTTCAATATCCACGGCAATCACGGGATAGGCATGTCTTAGAACACACGCCCTTAAAATGTTGAGGCCGACACCGCCCAGCCCATAAACCACCACTTTATCGCCCGGTTGCACTTTGGCACAGTTGGTCACCGCGCCCCATCCCGTGGGGATGCAGCAACCCATAAGACAGGCGTATTCCAGAGGAAATTCCTTGGGTATGGGGATCAGCCCATTTTCCGGGGCCACGGTGTAATTAGAAAACCCGGATACAAAATTACCATGCCGAACCATCTTGCCGTCTTTATCGGTTATCCTTGATGTGCCGTCCAGCAGGAATCCCTTCACAAAATAGTCGAAAGTTCCCGTGCAGAGAAACCCCCTTCCTCTGCGGCACTGGAAACATTCCCCGCAGGGCACCATCCAGGTCGCGACTACATGATCACCTTTTTTCACCTTTGTGCATCCCGGTCCAACCTCCTCGATAATACCGGCCGCTTCATGCCCGGCCACAAGCGGCAAAAACATATCCACATGACCCAACAGGTTATGCAGGTCAGAATGACAATAGCCCGTATAGATATACCTGACTAGCGCCTCCTTTTCTTTTGGCGGAGCCAGTTCCAGTTCTTCAATACTGTATGGTTGTTTAATTTCCCTTATTACGGCGCCTTTGATTTTCATGATAATATTCTCCTTTTACCGTTAGAAATAATACTTTACCATACCCACAATCAGAAGATCCTTCTTATCAAAGAGATCTGAAAGTTCAAGTTGTCAGATCATCTTTTCAACAATACGGACTATATCCTCTTCGGAAGGTTTCCGAGGATTAAACTGGCACTGGACACTGTTGAAGGTTTCCTGAACAATGATCTTCATATGGCTATCCTTATATCCGAAATCCTTCAGCCTTGCCGATATTTTGAGTTCCCTGAGCAAACTGTTTAGTTTCTCATAAGGTTCGTCGCTCAAAATACCATCATCTTTCCCTTTATCACCCATCATTTTCATTGCCCTGAAAATATCGGCTATTTTTTCTCCAGCGACTTCAGCGTTATACGCCATGACGTGAGGCAGCGTCATACCGCATGCCTTGCCATGAGGCATATGATAAAGCGCGCAAAGCGGCATTATCATTGCATGGCAAAGACCCATGTGGGCATTCATTCCGGCAATCATGGCCATTGTCGCCCCGACCTGCACTGTTTCACGGGCTTCGATAATTTTGCCATTATCGTATGCTCTCTTCAGTCCGCCGCTTATTAACTCAACCGCCTTTAGAGAGAACAGCCTTGTAACGATGCTGGCATCTTTAGATAGATAGGATTCTATTCCGTGTGTCAGCGCGTCAACACCGCTGTTGGCCGTTACACCGGGCGGCATGAGCAGGGTTAAGAGGGGATCAGTTATGGCTACCTTGGGGCAGAGAAAGGTGCTTAGGACCAGAAACTTGGATTGTATCGCCTCGTCGATAAAAACGGTCCCATCCGATATCTCGCTGCCGGTGCCGGAAGTGGTGGGTATGGTTATGACCTTTCGATCCAACGGCGCCGGAACCTTGTTTAAGCCGCTATAGTCTCTGATATGGCCCCCGAATTGCGCTATTAAGGCAAGGGCTTTGGTCACATCGATTACGCTGCCGCCGCCCACGGCAAGAACCGAATCAAATCTCCCGGGATCGTATTTTTCTACAAGATTTTCAAATAGAGTCACGGTCGGTTCAACCGAGACTTCGTCACATACCGTATATTCTATTTTTGATGCCTGAAGAGATTCGATGACGGGCCTGACGACGCCCAGTTTTATCAACAGCCCGTCGGTAACCAGAAGTGTCTTTTTGCAACCCAGTTCTTTTAATATCTTCCCTGTCTCTGATGCCATGCCCCTTCCATGACGCCAGCTTGTGGGAAAATCAAATTTCATGCCAAGATCATTATTGGTCATTTTTCCTCCTGATAAAATTATCACTGCTAACTAAACTTCATCCAAGAGCGGGTATGTCGTACAATATATTTGACCTTCATCGCCCCAACGCCATAACCTTGACTTATACCATTGTCCGTAGTTTCTGAAAATATCTTTAGGTATATTTCCGCCCGCATCATCACCAACGCGCCACAACCTCCTCCTGTTTTCCGGAGTATACGAATTGACGGATCCTCATCTTCTGACCGGGTTGTATGATGACGGGATCTCAAATTATTATCGTCAAATTTATGACGAGTAATTGGGTCCCCGCCATGATGCCATTGCCAGTATCACGGGCTGATCGCAAACTCATTATAGTTTCCTTCCGAAATTTAGGCTGTTTTTGTTGATACATATCCCGGTGTGTGACTGAGTCATTTCATGACCTGTGTCCCTGAAAGGGAGGTAAACGAGTCCGGAGCTTTTTATTTTATAACTGATTTGCGGCAGATAAGGAAAGATATTTTTTTTGGTGACCGCCGAGGCGGCAAGAGTAATTTTCATGGCCTGAATCGCTTCGGTTCGGGGCAGTGTTACCGGATAGGCCCTGCCCCCGGGGGGTTTCTCTTCGAGTTTGAAATCCCTTTGAGAAACCGTAAACTGCTTGGATGTATTAAGAAAAATTTTCGGGCGGATCTTAAATGCAGGGCTCCAGAAGCTCATATCCTCGTTTTCATAGTCTTCTGTTATCACTACGGGCTGGTTTGTGATTCTTAAGAAATCTCCGAATGAATTAATGTCAACACCCTTAGTGCTGGCGCTGTTTCTCCAGAATGGCAGATACACGCAATCACCCTTTTCATCCGGTGCAAATGAGACACGGACCTGTTCAAATTTACTGTTCACGGCCTCCCAGGCGGTATCGCAGTTTGAGCACGTCAGGACCACGCTGTCGCTTTCGCCTTCCAGGTTCCACCCGCATTGGGGACAGATCGTGGCTATGAATTGAATCTTCCATCCCGGATTCTTAACCGTATATGATTCAATGGTTTCACCGGCGTCAGAAGGACCAGGAAAAGGCCTGTTTATCACAGCGTCATAGAGTCTGTTGTTCTGAATATACATGGGAAGATATATAAGACTCATCGTTTCGCCGATATAAGCTCGATGAAGGATTCGATCGTGACTTGAGGCAGATCCCGAGGGGATTTTCCCTGCCCTGTTGAGTATTTCGGCGGCCTTGAACGTGAATTTCAGGTATGATCCCTTGGTTTCCGGCGTGACGAATTTCATCTTCATGGCCTGTGGTCTGAGACCCAGGGAAAGGGGTATGGATTTAAAATCCAGGCCCACGTTTGTTATATCAACAATACGGTGTCCGATTGTCGTTCCCTGACAGAAATAGACGTTACCCTTAAATCGAAGATAGGGCGCGTAGATAATATCCCTGCCGGCAGCCTTATCAGGCAACACAAAGCGAAAATAATTGGTGGTGTAGAGAAAATTATTTACTTCACAATAAGGACATCGAAGTAAATGGTCTGTTTCGTCCAGGTCGATAGGCGCGCCGCATTGCGGGCATTCCTGTCTGAAGGTAAAACCCATATCAGCCCAGCTTTTCCCCGCACTGATTGCAGAATGAAGCCCCGGGCATATTCTCGGTTTTGCAGTTTGGGCATATCCTTGGAACCGGTTTCTCATCCGCGGGATGGCCGCATTTTGGGCAAAAACGCGCGTTAGGAGGCAGATTTTTCCCGCAGTTGGAACACTGGCTGAATATCAGCTGCTGGTGACCGCAGTGGGGACAGAACCTTGATTCCTTTGGAATTGGATGCATACAGTCGGGGCATTTATATTCCGGTTCTGCCGCTGCAGACGTTCCGCCGCCCTTTTGCGGTTTGAATGCTTCTGAAAACATAGCCGGCATCATAAGTCCAAGTCCCATCCCCATTCCAGAGCCTGCTTCACCCTGGGATTCCGCCGCTTTTTCCATAGCCATGGCCGCTTTTAGCTTTACAAGTCTGTCCAGGTCCTGAATAACGCCAAGACGGCTCTTGTCATCTATTGCCTGTTGAACTTCCGGAGGTGGTGTTATGGAGGTGATATACAGGTTGTCAAGACCCAGGCCGAAACGTTTGAAATCATCCTGTAACCGTTTCTGTAATCCTTCTGAGAGCTGGTCATACTGGCCGGGAAGATTGAGCACGCTGTCGAGGTTTTCCCCCAAATGATCATTAAAACGCGAAATAATAACACGTTTGAGATATTCCTCTATCTCCTGAGTGGTGAATTTACCCATTGTGCCCACCAGGGTGTTGATAAAGAGGACAGGCTGGATAACCTGGATATTGAACATGCCATGGGCCCTTAGCCTGATAAGCCCGAGCTCGGAGTCCTTGAAGGCTACAGGATCTCTTGTGCCCCATTTCAGGTTGGGGAATACTTTCATGTTGGCAAAATATACTTCAGCCCTGAGAGGACTGTTGAGCGCCCATGGAATGGCAAGTATTTTTGTCAAGACCGGTATATTCCCTGTTTTAAGGGTGTGTCTTCCAGGTCCGAACGCGTCGCAGGCCTTTCCTTTATAAAACAGCACCCCGGCCTGGCTTTCCCTTATGACCAGTTGTGCCCCGAATTTTATTTCACCCGAACCGTTTTCAGGGATCCTGTGAACAAGCTCCTCACCTGTTTCGTCAAACCACTCTATTAGCTCCAGGAAAAAAATATTGTCCGTTCCCATTAGTTTCCCCCATATTCTTTCTATTAAAAAATAAATATATATCAATATTCATTGCTTTCCAAGAAAAATCCATACCGCGATCTTTATCCATAAGGCCGAATCCAGCCCTGCTCTATGATTTTGGCTTATCTTTTCAGCTGGATCGGAGAAGAACATTTTTTTTTAACTCGTACATCGCGTCGTCCGCCCTTTCAAGAAGGCTCTCCAGGTTGTCTCCTTTCAACGCAAGGGTAACACCGCTGCTCACGTTAATGTCCAGCTTTCCCACTTTATATGAGACGAATTTCCTTTTCTTAAGATTTTTCCTGAATTTTATAATCCGTTCCTCAGCCATTTCTTCCGTCAGGCCGTCAATGGCAACCACAAATTCATCCCCGCCGTACCTGGCGATGAAATCGCCTTTTCTGAACGATTCTTCCAGGCACTGCGCTACTTTGATCAGAACTTTATCTCCCGCCACATGGCCGAAAGTATCATTGATGGATTTGAATTTATCTATGTCAAAAAAAATAATCGCAAAAGGTTTACCTGTCTCATTGAATAACTTAAGAGCTTTGTTAATCCTATCCTCAAGCGCCTTGCGATTGAAAAGGCCCGTAAGACCGTCTTTCATGGCAATTTTCTGAAACTGCTCGGCCCGTTTTGTCATTCGCAGGGCATCCTTCTCGACCTCATTAATCCTTGATTTCAGCTTTTTAATGTTCTCATTGGCGATATGGGACTTTCGTATTTCACGCTCCTTTTTTATCGATACAAGTTTCCTTATATTTTCTAATTTTTCGATAATTAACGATTTAACCTCGCTTATTGTTGAATGAATATTGAACGAATCAGCGATAGATATTACCTCATTATTTATTCTCATTTCAAAGTATTCTATCTCCTTCAGGGGCGCTTTACCTCCGAATTCCCTGGCAAGATTGTTTTCAAGCTCCTTTACCTGCTGAAGAAATGCGATAAATGAACTATTGATAATCCTGAAATCATCAGAGATTTTTAACTTGATTTCACCTATGTATTTCAGGAGATCATCCGTTGGTTTTTTAAAATCCATTAGCGTCATCTCTCCGTTACAATCGATTCCAATCTTCTCTGAAGATACCGCGGTTTCACCCTTAGAAGGGTAGAAGTCATCAATCAGAGCGATCATTATCTGACGGAAGCCCCTGCACGCGTCTGAAATTTTATCGGCCATGTCCTGAAAAGGATCTGAACCGATAAGGTCATTTTCAGAGCTCCTTTCTTTTTTGAGGATGGTTTGCTTGATCCTGTAAAGTCCTTCGTCTATAAAATCAGGGTCAATCTCGCCTTTCGAGTTAACAGCATCCCTGATTTTTCTTATCTCTTCATTTATTTCATCCTGTGTGGACGCAATGACACCGAATGTGTTTACAACCTTGAGAAGGGATTCTTTTTCTTCCCTTCGTGTCTCTTCAAGATCAAAATAGTCTTTTTTTAGCTGTTCGAATTCTTTATCAAGATCTCTTGACATATATTTACCCCTTGGAATGTCCTGATCCGCCATCAGGGCGCTCTCTGCAACGTTCACCTCGGTCTGATGGTGGATTTTGGGAATGTTTCAGCTTTGTCCGGTCAGGAAATTGCATTATAACTCCTATATCTGAACGTTTATGGACAAGGGGGTCTCTTTTCAGCTTCTCCGCCATATCACCTCAGTTCCTGGAACGGCACCTATATACTGCGC
>JAFGDF010000331.1 GCA_016932235.1 Deltaproteobacteria bacterium
GCGCAGTATATAGGTGCCGTTCCAGGAACTGAGGTGATATGGCGGAGAAGCTGAAAAGAGACCCCCTTGTCCATAAACGTTCAGATACAGGAGTTATAATGCAATTCCCTAACCTGACATTAGTGAGATAAATTGAAAATAATAAGATGAGGAAATTGAATTATGCTTTCAGCGAGACAACTTGAGAAATATGCGGATGTGCTTATCTGGGGATTGAAAACGGCGCGGTCAGCAAGATACAGGGCAGGTGACATAATCGCAGTCAGGTATGAACTGGCAGCGATCAGGCTGGCTGAGATCCTTCATGCAAAACTTCTTGATCAGGGCATGAATCCGGTGCTGAGATTAGGAGCGACTCCCAGGATCGAACGGCAGTTTTTCGAAAAAGCCAATAATGAACAGATTGCATTTAATCCTCCCGGGGAGAAAGAACTGTGTGAGAAACTCAATGGCAGCATATATCTTCACGCACCTGAATCCATAACGCATCTGAGCCATATTGATCCAAAGAGGATCGGAAGAGCGGCTCTGGCAAGAAAGCCCTTGCGCGATATTCTCTGGAAAAGGGAAGAGAAAGGTTTGTTTGGATGGACTTTGTGTCTTCTGCCGACCGATGAACTCAGATCAAAGGCTGGGCTTTCCGAGAAACAGTACACAAACCAGGTCGTCAGGGCCTGTTATCTCGATAAAAAGGACCCGGTAGGGGAATGGAAAAAAATACACAGAGAGGCCGGCGTCATAAAGAAATGGATAAACGGCCTGAATATAAAGACCCTGCTCATCCAGTCGGATAACATGGATATCAGGATCACTCAGGGGGATAAACGGAAATGGGTGGGTGTTTCCGGGCATAATATACCAAGCTTTGAGATATTCATATCACCGGATTGGCGGGGCACGGAGGGCTTGTACTACGCTGATCAGCCGTCTTACAGAAGCGGCAATTATGTTGAAGGGGTAAGACTTGTTTTTAAAAAAGGCGTTGCTGTTGAAACATCGGCGCGAAAGGGGGGCGACTTTCTAAAAAAACAGCTTTCCACGGATGCCGGCGCGCGAAGGGTCGGGGAATTCTCCCTAACCGACAAAAGGTTTTCAAAGATTAACCGGTTCATGGCGAACACGCTCTATGATGAAAATTACGGGGGGCGCTACGGCAACTGCCACCTGGCGGTTGGAATGTCATATACAGATGTTTATGACGGTGATCCGTCAAGACTCACAAAGGAAAAGAAAGAGAATCTCGGTTTTAATGATTCGGCGCTACACTGGGATCTCGTTAACACAGAAAAGAAGGTTGTCACAGCTCTCCTGGCCGGAGGCGGCAGTGTGATCATCTATGAGAACGGAATGTTTACATATGACCGTTGATATCATCTCAATATCTTTATACGGCCTGAAAATGCAATCCCGACAACATCGTCAAAGTTGTCCGGGGTATGAAACTTTAATCCTTTTCGAACGGCCGCAGGCACATCATCGAGATTCGGTTCATTTGCCATGGGAATAATTATCTCTTTGATTCCCATGCGCTTTGCAGCTGTAACCTTTTCACGGATTCCACCAACCGGCAGGATTCGGCCGGTAAGCGTGAGTTCCCCTGTCATGGCGAGGTTCTTTCTGACATGCTTGTTTGCAGCAAGAGATAAAAGGCTTGTAGCCATTGTGATGCCCGCGGAGGGTCCGTCTTTCGGTGTCGCGCCTGCGGGCACATGAAGATGGACCGCCCATTTGTTAAAATCCGAATCCCGGACGTATCTCTCCAGGTTGCTCAGGATATAGCTGTAGGCAATCTTGATTGATTCAACCATAACATCACCCAGGGTTCCGGTATGCAGCATACCCGATTTTTCTTTACCGGTTTTCATGGCTTCAACCGTGAGAACCGCCCCACCCTGAGCCGTCCATGCGAGACCGTTCGTGACACCTGGCACCATTGTTTTCAAAAGCAAATCGTCCGAAAAAACAGGACGTCCGAGGTACGATTGGATATCCTTTGGCAGTATGATAAAAGGGCCCGGATTACCCTTTGTTATTTTCACGGCAACTTTTCTGAATATCTTACCTATCGCCTTTTCGAGATCTCTTACGCCAGCCTCGCGTGCATTGTCTATAATGATTTTACGAAGAACAGGCAGGCTTATTTTGACATCACTTGCGGATAACCCGCTTTTTTCAAGCTGCCTTGGAATGATAAAATTCTTTCCTATTTTGAGTTTTTCTTCCATGATGTAACCGGGCAGCCTGATTATCTCCATGCGGTCAAGCAGGGGAGGGGGAATAGTATCCATGATGTTCGCGGTGCAGATAAAAAATATCTGGGACAGATCATAGGGAACATCAAGGTAATGATCAACAAACAAAGCGTTTTGTTCAGGATCAAGCACCTCGAGAAGTGCTGAAGCAGGATCACCTCTGTAATTACTCCCTACTTTGTCAATCTCGTCGAGCATTATCACAGGGTTGTGGCTCATTGCCGATTTCAATGCCTGTATAATTTTCCCGGGAAGTGCGCCGATATAGGTTCTCCTGTGGCCTTTTATCTCGGCTTCATCCCTCATACCGCCAAGGGAGAACCGGTAGAAGCGTCTTCCGAGACCTTCGGCGATGGCTCTTCCGAGGGAAGTTTTTCCGACGCCCGGTGGCCCCACAAAGCATAGTATAGATCCTGTCATCTTTTTCTTAAGGGCTCCTACCGCTATGAATTCTATTATGCGATCCTTGACGTCATTCAGGCCCGCATGACTTTTATCAAGCACGGCCCTCGCACTGTTGATATCAAGACAGTCTTCGGTTCCGCGGCCCCAGGGAAGAGTCGTAAGCCACTCAAGGTAATTGCGGCTCACACCGAATTCCGGGGAATGGACTTCAAGAAGAGATAACTTGTTCAGCTCATCTTCAGCCTGTTTTTTCGCCTGCTCATTCAGCTGTAATGTTTTAATCCGTTCTTTGAACCTGACCAATTCAGCGCTTTTCTCATCCTGCTCCAGCCCGAGTTCTTTTTTAATAGCTTTCAATTGTTCACGCAGGAAGAATTCGCGCTGCTGCTTGCTGACTTTCTCTTCAATATGTTTACTTATCTCTGCCTGCAGATCAACAACCGCGTGCTCTTTTTTTAGCAATGTTAGTGCTATTTTCAGTCTCTCGCGGATATTTACGGCCTCAAGAACTTCCTGGGCCATGCCACGATCTACGGAAGTCAGTGACGTTGCCATATCTGCAAGACGGCCTGGATCGTCCATAAGGGAAGACCGGGCGATGAGCAGTTTCAACTCCTCTGAAAAAAGGGGGTTTTTATTCGAAAGATGCTTTATCTCACCCAGTATTCCAATGGAAAACGCCTGAATCTCATTGTCATTCCTCGGGGGTTTCACATCGTTATAATACTTGACTGCGGCATGTAATTGGGGACCCTTTTTGATTATCTTCCGTATGGAAAATCGTTTAAGCGTATTCAGAAGGACCTGGGCATTGCCGTCTTCCGTTGTCTGAATTTTCACCAGTTTTGCGGCAGTCCCGTAGCTGAAGAGTTCAGGATATCCTGCAAGCGATTCCAATGATGTTGGCTCCTTGGTAAGGATAAGGCCCGCAGCATGATGCTCGGAGGATGCAACAGCCTGGATGGCTTCAGCCAGGGGCCCCTTCGGAACAAGCATAGGCAAGAAGATTCCCGGGAAAACCGGCCACTGTGTTAAAGGTAGAAGTGGAAGGATATCCGGAAGAAACTCCTCGGCAAGGATAATTTCCGTATTGGAGCTGTTTTCTACCTGCTCGTTTTTTTCTTTGTTTGCGGCGTTGTTTCGTATTTTTTTGTTTTTTGTCATATTTTTATTGTATAATTCCAAGATCTTGAGAATCTTGAATGAATGCTGTATTGAGATATTATTGTGAAACTGTTTCTTTCAGAAGCCGTCAGAATCATTTTCTATGGCTACAAATAAAAATAACCAGCATATTTCTTGCAGTCAAGGCATCCTGTGCAGGAAATTTGTAAATGACTTAACATGAATTCAGGAAAGAATAGTCCGGACACGGACTGGGGTACCCATCCCCGGACTGGATGAGGAGATCTTGATAAAATGCCGTACATGCGGGTTTGAAAACAGGCCCGGGATTTTATTCTGCACAGAATGCGGAGAAAATTTGGCATCACCCTGTCCTGACTGCGGTTCAGGAATCGCTCCCGGTGATCGCTATTGTGGCAATTGCGGATTGGATCTTGGACTGATCCAGGAAATGTCATCTAAAAAACAAAAAGTCAACAAAACCGATCAGGGCCTCCAGCGCTATCTTCCTGAAGAGACAATAAAAGATGTTTTGACAGAGAGCAAGCTTCATAAACCAGGTGTTAAAAAGGTTACCGTTATAATATGTGAACTTGATGAAACAACGACATTTCTGAAGGATATGGAGAAAAATGAGGCCTGTACAATTAAAGAAAAGGTGCTGGATCTTCTGATGAGGAAGATCAATGAATATGGAGGGACTGTTAATCAAATCCTTGATGATAAGATGATAGGTTTTTTTGGTGGAGCTTTTTCAATAACTAACGCGTCTCAAAGAGCAGTACAGGCAGCGTGGTCTGTCCACAGGGAGATGCTTCGATTTAATGAAAAAATCAGGAAAGATCCTCCCGTCGGTATAAAAATCGGCATACATCGCGGTTTAGTTAATATTCTCGGCGTTGATGAAGATATGAGAATCTCGTTCTCCGACGAGGATCAGACTGTAAAACTGGTTCATCATATCTTGGATTGTGCAGAAGCCGGCAATAGCACTGTGACAGATGAAATCTACAGAATCGTGGATGGCTGTTTTAAGTTCGAAAAGATTGAAAGCAGACATATAGCTGACATCGGAAGGGAAATTCGCCTCTACAAAGCGCTCGCACCTATGGATGGCAGGAAAAGGATTGACAGGCTGAGAAAAGGTGAAGATGATAGTTTGTCACCCAATGATAAAGAGGCTCCGGCTATGCTCAGGCAACTCTATTGGGGCGGGACACCCTGGAAATCAGACCATAGTGAAGAGAAAATATTATCCTTAAATAAAAGGATATTTCTTTTTTTTATAATTTTCTATTCTGTATTATGCCTTATACTGGCATTAGAAACCTTTTATCCTGATATAAATATAGCATATTATTTTCATTTTAATGATAATTTTTGGATTAAGATGATTATAATAATATCTTTTTTATTTCTTTTTACATATATATTTTATAAATTAATCTGTATGATAACGATTGCGGTGTTAAAGAAAAGAGGCGATGAATTTAAACTGGGAAATATCCTGGTCAAGGATGGATACATTACTGAGGAAGACCTCAATGAAGCGCTTGCTGAACAGCAGGAAAGAATCGGCGATATACTTGTGAAATCAGGCCATATATCTCCCCAGCAACTGGAACAGGCGCTTGAATCGCAATGTAAGTCTTCCGGCAAGTTCGGAGAGATCCTGATAAAAAACGGATATGCGACAAGGGAAGACGTCAACTGGGCGCTGGGAAAGCTGAACAGGAAGCTTGGTGAGATATTAAGGGAAAAAGGCCTGATTTCCGAACATAACCTTTATTGGATATTGCGCAGGCAGACCAACAGCGTAAGACGGAAAAGAGATTGAATAACAAAGATAAAAATGATTCGAACGGGTCCTCTTTTTCTGACAGCATAGAGCTTTTTGATTCTCTCTTCAATGAAGAGCCGGACGAAAAGGCGGATACTCAGAAGGATAGAGCAAAAACGACCTCGGAAACAGAAAAAGACGCAAAGTCAATGGAAAAGACTCAAACCGGAGACAAGGCATCTGTTGATAAAAAAGGCCCCAGAGAAAGTGACAGGGGAACCCTTAAGACAGGCAAGGAGCAGGTTATTGTTGAGAAATCACAGGAGCTCTCTGAAAGTCTGGAGATGTTTGATTCGATATTCCGGGAAGACCCCTCACCAACTTCGCTGAAACGTCCTGGAGATTCAATGCCGGGCATTGATAAAAAGGTTGATGCGCCTGTCGCGGGCAACCTCACCGGAGATAAACAACCGAAACAGCCGGCAAGAAACAAAGAACAACCTGAGGAGGTCCACACAGCTGTTTCCAGGCAGAAAGCAGCGGGCAAGGTCAAGCCCCAAGCGGGAAAGGGCGTTCCAGAGAGAAAAGCCCCCGAGACTCCTGACAAATTAGCAAAAGAGAGGGTCACTCCCGCACATGATCAAGGGGGAAAGGTTACGCCCAGGATTCTCCCCCAAGTTCGGGCTGATGTTCCCAGGCAAAAGGAAGGTAGCGAAGTAAAGCTCCAAGCGGGAAAGGGAGATTCAGAGAGAAAAGCCCCAGGAGAAAAGATACCTGCCGTGGAGAAGAGAGAAGCAGAGAAACCACGTGATACCGCTGAAGAGAAAAAGATAAAAACAACCGGCAGAAAGAGAGGGGGATCAAGGACAATGGCCGTTGTCGTGGGGACCCTGATCATTGTCTTTTTCATTGCCGGAGGCGCCTACTATTTTTCTAGGACAAAGATTAATGACAAAGCAGATCTTCCAGATTTGGTGCCTGCGGCGGCCCCTGTTACACAAAAGGTCGCCCCCCCGGCAACAGGGGGACCTGTTGGCGAACCTGACGGACCGGTTGAAATAGCCGAGAAAACAGAGGAAAATCCTGACACGGTCCTCAAGGATGTTGAAACACAGAGCACCCCTGTGGAGCAACAGCAAACGAAGATGGAAGCTGACATGGTGGCGAACGTTCCTGAAAAAAGCGCAGGCGAAAAGCAAGGCGGGATCATTGGAGAACAGGATCTGGGAAAAACTCCTATCCCTGCTTATCCCTATTCCATCTACTTCGGATCCTATAGAAAGATTGAAGATGTCCGCAAGGCTGCCCAGGAATTTGCTACGCAGGGGCTCTCCCTATATTGGGTAAGAGTGGATCTAGGGGATAAAGGTCTCTGGCACCGGCTATTCGGGGGCTATTTTGAGACTAGGGAAGCGGCGGATAAATTCATCAAAGAACATAATTTTAAAGGAGCTGAATCGAAAAGCACCGAAACCGCAATCTTGGTCGGGAGATTTGTTTCCGAAGATGAACTGAACTCGATGATGCAACTGCTCGATGAAAAGGGATTCAGCAGTTATGTTATAGAAGGCCCTAATGGGGAAGCGAGGCTTTATACCGGCGTGTTTTATCAGGAATCCCAAGCGGAGGAGTTTAAAGCGGAACTTGAATCAAATGGCATTCAGGGTGTTGTGGTAAAAAGATAGATACGGTCGGTTTTATATGAGCAGGGAGGGGTAAAAATGTCAAAAAATAATTGCAGTGATTGTCCTTTCAGGGCCAGATACGACAGCAACCCAAGATCCATCCTTGGCAGATTATGGCGATGGCACATTAGATGGTGTCCTGGCTGGAAATCCTATATTAGATCACTGGATGAAAATGAAAAAAGCAAGATTATGGAACAATACAAATTGAAGTTTTAAGCAATTTGATATAAGTCATATAAATACAGAATAATCATACTTTCGATTCATTGTAACAATGACGACACTCTTCATATTTGACGGCGCGGATACTGACAGAGCCATCGAGTTCACCGAGCCCATCATTCATATCGGCAGATCTTCTGAAAACGAAATTCAGATCAAAGACAGGACTGTGTCCCGCAGGCATTTAAAGATAAGAAAGGAAAAGAAGTCTTTTTTTATCACTGATCTTAACAGCAGAAACGGGACCTATATGAACGGCGCTTACATTCCTCCGGAAGTTGAAGTCGAAGCGAAGCAGGGGACTCCCGTTGTGATTGGGATGAGCGTGATATGCCTCGGTGAAGGCTGCGTTGAGAATGTGTTGCCATTTCTCGAATCCATCGAATTTTCTGAGATTGCTGATGGGGAAATGGAAAGATTAGCAAGGCATCGCAAGGGGCCGGGGAAGAAAAATTACGACCTGATACAAAAAGTTGACAGTGTCCTCATGGAATCCATGGACCTGAACGATATATCAACAAAGATATTGGATTATATTCTGGAATTATTCAAAAGGGTAGACAGAGGAGTCATATTCCTCTCCTCGGACGAATCAGAAGATATGCCGGAAACAGTTATTTCCAGGGCGAGGAGAACCGAGGCAACGGGCAAAATCTCATACTGCCGCGAGGTCATCGATGAAGTTATCAGCCTCGGAAAACCCGTTTATATTTCAGATGCATTCAACCGCGATCAAGAGGAAGAGCTTTCAGACACCTTAAAAATCATGAATATAAGATCCGTGATATGCGTCCCTCTATTAAATAGAAATAACAAGATAAGAGGAGCCCTTTATGTGGATTCGGGTGAGACACCCCATGGATTTCGAAAGGGGGACCTTGAGCTGCTCACAGAACTTGCCAAGCGGGCATCTTTAGCCCTTGAAAATGCGCTGCTCTATGCCAATCTGGCCAAAAAATGAACAGGACGATAAATTATTTCCGGGACTTAAAACCCCAGCGACGCCCAGGATGATGAAAAAAATAGCAACACTCGAGAATGCCGACGAAGCGAGGCTTCTGGATTCGATCCTCTCTGAATGGGATATCCCCCATATGATAAGGTCATATTATGACACGGCCTTTAACGGATTGTATCAGACACAAAAGGGTTGGGGATATGTGAGCGCCCCATTCGAATTTGAAGAGGAAGTGATGAAGATAATAGCGGATCTGAGAAACAGTGAAAGTTGTCTCTAGCAGTCTGTCGGGCTTCGTCATATCGCTGCTCGCTGTTTTAGGATGAATAATGTTCTTTGCACAAAGGGACATATATAAAGGAACCGCCATAATTATTGCTGCTGCCATATTTTACGGCGCCGCAAACATTTCTATCAAATTAAGCGCCGATTATTTGAACGTATGGCAGACGGCTATTGGAAGGTTCGCCATGGGGGTAATTTTGATCCCGGTGCTTGCGGGGTCATTTCATATCGGGTTAATCGGAAATCAACGAATATTGCTTATCCTGCGCGGGATTGCAGCATCATTCGGCTTTGTTTTTTTGGTGCAGGCGTTAAATCTCATCTCTATATCCGTCGCCATGATCCTCTTTTACCTTTGGCCTGCATTCGCCTGTCTATTAAGTTCATCAGTGGCCGGTGAACGTATAAAAAGAATAGAATGGCTGTTTATCACCGGAGCGTTTATCGGCACAACACTTGTTTTTCTGCGCGATGGATACTTCATGGAAGCGAGTCTTGGATACTTGTCTGCGCTTGCCTCCTCATTTTTTACCGGGCTGGCGGTTATTTTGACCCGGAGACTGCGACGGGACAACAATCCTTTTACAATCTATTTCTATTTCTGCTTTATAGGGGTAATCCTCACGTCGATACCACTGGTGACCCAGGATTCTCCCGTTTTCCCCGCTTCCCGCGCAGGATGGGTCGGTTTGCTCAGTGTAGCCGCTTTTTCAATGACAGGACAGGTGCTTTTGAATCATGGCCTGAAATATTTGAAAATGTCAAAGGCCGGGGTTCTTATGATGATAGAAGTCCTGACGTCGGTTCTTTTCGGCATTGTCTATCTGGGGGAATCCTTTACTATCCAGGCATTATTCGGATCATGTCTGATATTACTGAGCAGCGTTATGCTTATAGTCTTTCCGGTTTATGAAGAATGGAAAAAGGCACACTGAATCTTTCACATCAAAGGGCCGAGACCACGCATGCCCATTCATTAAAAGACATAACATTAGACCTGGAGAATATAAGCCTTAAACCAGAGAGCCGGGGCTCTGTGCGCGTTACCGCCATCCTTGATGAGCGGGGTCGAATCAGCGCGGATGGCACACTTAGTATAGCATTGTCAAAAACACAGGAAAGCGACCTTACGGGAAGTAAGATCAAGTTTGAGTTGGGGATGAGATAGGAGAACCTGCGAAAGAGTCGACGGAGCCCTTAATGAACAGAGCAGGAGATGCAGTGTATTGAATCACACAGGGTTTCTTATGTTTACAAGCCGTTCTTTTAAAATATTATTTTTGATTTATCAGAAATGTTAGTATAATATGAAATGCCTTGATTTTTTGAGCTTAACGGAAGATTGTAATCTTTCAATCTAGTTATCGGAGGATGGAAATGGACAAAACGTATATCCTTTGCCCAAAGTGTGGACAAATGAATGACTCAATTTCTATTGACTGTTGCAAATGCGGGATTGTTTTCTCAAAATATTACGCAACTCTGGCGAAAGATGAAACGGACGAGGTAAAGCGATCAGAA
>JAFGDF010000332.1 GCA_016932235.1 Deltaproteobacteria bacterium
AACAGGCAGACGCTCGATCGGAAAAAACAGACCGCATAGAAATATCATGGGAAAACGAAAAAAGTTTGAAAAGGTCTGGGCTTCAAAGACTTCGCTGACGGAGACGGCTATGAAAAGCCCGAGAAAGGTGGAGGTTACGGCCAGGAGAAAAATGGCAGGGATAACGACGCCCCAGGCGGCTTGAGAAAGGTCGGTAAAAAATGCTGCAAGGATAATGGGGATAAATGCGTTGGCCACGCCGAAAAGGATTGCCCCGGAGGTCTTTGCCAGCATCAGGATTTCAAGGGGCAATGGAGCCAGCAACAGGCGGTCGAAAGACCGTCCCCTTTTCTCAAAGGTCACTGTCACCGACAGCATTGAGGTGGTGCCGAAGATGATGGAAACGACCACCACGCCCGGAAGCATGGGGATGATGCCCTCCAGGCTGCTGCCCGACCTTATAAAGAACATCCCTGTCCAGGCAAGGGGGAATATCAGACCCCAACTGACATTGGGCGGTTTAAGGTAATAGGCCCGCATGTCCTTGACAAGGATGTTCCAGAAAGCGATCCACAATTTCATATATTCCCACCCCCTTTCTTTTCCTTTTCCTTACGCATCGCACCCGCTTCGATGCCCGTAATCCTTATGAAAACATCTTCCAGTGAAGGCCGTATAAGACGGGCCTCATTCACTTCCACTCCGAGGTCTTCCAAAAACCTTATCAAAGGCCCGATCCTGACGGATTCTTCAGCCTCGACCCGGATAGTGCCCTGTTTCAGCCCATTGAAAGAAAGATGTGGAAATGCCTGTGACAGCCTGCCTTCCATGTCTGGTCCTGAATTCGATAAAGCAAGCTGTACCACATGCTTCTCCCGTATGGGCTTGAGTAGATCAGGGACAGTATCTATACGGACGATTTTTCCCTCCACTATGAAGGCGATCCGGTCACAGAGTCTCTCGGCTTCTTCGATGTAATGGGTGGTCAGGAAGATGGTTGTCCCGGCTTCATGCATATCGGCGATAAGCTGACGAATCTGCCGGGCGCTGGCAACATCGATACCCGTTGTAGGCTCATCAAGGAAGAGTATCTGCGGTTGGTGAATGATTCCCGCGGCAATGGTGAGTTTCCGCTTCATCCCCTTGGAGTAGCCCGCAAACTTTCGACCTGCCGCATCGGCAAGGCTGAAGGCATCCAGAAGTTCCCGGGCACGGGATTCACGTTCTTTCTTTTTGATCCCGTAGAGGGCCGCGCAGAAGCACAGGTTTTCAAATCCCGTCAATTCAGGATAAAGATTGCTCTCGTCCGGGACAACGCCGGTCAGGCGCTGGGCCGCCTTGGGATTTCCGGTGCAATCGATACCGCCAATTTGGATCGTGCCTGCGTCCGGCCTTGCCAGGCCGGTAAGCATGTTTATGGTTGTGGTCTTGCCCGCGCCGTTCGGGCCAAGAAACCCGAAGAGTTCGCCGCTAAGCACCTCAAAGCTCGCATCCGCGACTGCCTGCACTTCATCGAATCGCTTGGCCAGTCCCTGCACAACGATAGAGTGGGGCAATTGCGGGTCCTCTTTCAGCATCATCATATCTTTTTCCTTCTGACACAGATGAATAAAATAGCGCTTAAACCCTCATCGGCAGGGTCCTCTTGTGAAATCTCACGGCTATAACCCAGAAGACAACGGTGAAGGCTATTATGGCCAGAAAATCCACATAGAGGGGAAGGAAACTGCCGTGCCCTGTGGCGTATCTGGCTATGTCGGTAAAATAGGTCAGGGGAGAGATGAAACCGATAACCCTCGCCGCTTCCGGAAGATCCTTCAATGGTATAAAGACGCCGCTGATAAAGAGAAGGGGGAACTTGACAAGTGTGCTCAACATCTGGGCGTATTGAGGGCCGCTTACCGGGGCAACAGATAATAGCAGCGCCATGGTGGCAAAACAGACTGAACCCGTGATAATAGCCAATGCCAGCGTTATGGGGCCGGTAAAAGAAACCCCGAATCCGATGGCTATGAGAATCGGCACAATGGAGATAATAACACCCACAAGGGCCGACGCCAGCATATCACCGAAAAGTATGGTCCAGATAGCTACCGGAGCGGAAACCAGTCTCTCAAGGGTCCTCTGGGCCGTTTCCCAGGGAAAAGCCACGGGTGCGATCGCCGAACAGGTGAAAAAGACCGAAACCCCGATAAGTCCCGGCATAAGCGCCTCAATGGCCATACCCCGGCCAAAGGCGAAGGATATAAACATTATAGCCGGCCAGAGCACACCCATGAGCACTACCGGACCCTTGGAATAATAAATCATCACGTCTTTTTTCACGAGGGCGATGGAACGGATCATCTGGTCTAAAATCCTATTTTTCATGTTTTGCCTCCCCGGTTAACATGACAAAGGCGTCCTCCAGCGAGGGGGGATGGATATTCAGAATATTCATCTTCAGGGAGTTGGCCCGGCTGAAATCGACAAGGGATGCCATCAACTCGCCGGTATTTTCCGTATGTATTCTGAAACGGTTGGAAGGCGCCCTTTTCTCTACCGCTTCGGCCGGCAGTCCCTCTCCGGCCAGGCTTTTCCCCTGTCTCCCGGCCATGCCGGGGCCTATTTTCATGCCAGGCCCCATTTTCCCGAGGCCCATCCCGCCCATGGCCGCCATTGCCTTCATT
>JAFGDF010000333.1 GCA_016932235.1 Deltaproteobacteria bacterium
TACGGAACAATAACTTGTCATTTTTTATTTTCTGCCCGTCATTCCGCGGCTTGACCGCGGAATCCACATGTTTGGGTTTTGAAAAAACCTAAACTGTTACGAAAGTCGGAAATCCATTATGCCGAGCAAGAAAATCTGTGCAATAATTAGTATTCCAAGCTAAAGATCCATTATAAAAAAATTATTTCCCATTTTACAAGGAATGTTTATGAAAAGGTTTCCATGTTGACATGTTTTTAAAAGATCGGTAATGATTTCCCTATGAAATTTATTGCTGATCTGCATATCCATTCCCACTTTTCCAGGGCCACTTCACGAACCCTTGATCCCGAAAATCTTACCTTATGGGCACAGAAAAAAGGGATTACCATAATAGGTACCGGGGACTTTACCCATCCGGAATGGGTAAAGGAACTTGAGGGTAAGCTGATAGAAGCGGAAAAAGGACTCTATCGTCTGAAGCCGGAGTATGCAAAGTATCTCGAAGATGAGATACCGGGGTCATGTAAAAATACGATGAGGTTTTTGCTTACAAGTGAAATAAGCTGTATATACAAGCGGGGCGGAAAGACCAGAAAAATCCATAACCTGATACTCATGCCGGACCTTGAATCAGTGAAAAAATTAAACCGCAATCTCGATCGAATAGGAAATATTAACTCGGACGGAAGACCTATACTGGGTCTTGATTCAAGGGATCTCCTTGATATGGTCCTTGAGGGAAATGAGAGGGCCTTTTTCATTCCCGCTCATATCTGGACGCCATGGTTCTCCCTTTTCGGTTCCAAATCAGGATTTGATGCTATAGAAGAGTGTTTCGGAGATCTTACCCCCCATATCCATGCCCTTGAAACAGGCCTGTCTTCAGATCCTCCCATGAACAGGCTGCTGTCATCCCTTGACAAATACCTGCTTGTTTCCAATTCCGATGCCCACTCTCCCTCAAAACTTGGAAGGGAAGCAAATATTTTCGATACGGAACTGGATTATGATCATATAGTGAATGCAATGATTACGAAAAAGGGTTTTGTGGGGACCATAGAGTTTTACCCTGAAGAAGGCAAATATCATCTTGACGGGCACCGAAAATGCGGCATTCGCCTCCATCCCGAAGAAACCAGGAAGTATGGAGGTATCTGCCCTTCATGCGGCAGGGCCCTTACCATTGGGGTCCTTAATAGAATTGTGGAGCTTTCGGACCGAAATAGTCCTGAAATCTCAAAGGAATATTTCAGCCTTATCCCTCTGCCCGAGATACTGGCTGAGATATATGGTTGTGGTCCGGCAACCAAGAAGGTGGCGCATGTCTATGAATCCCTCCTCAACCGGTTTGGCCCGGAACTGGCGATCCTTATGGATGTGAAAATAGAAGAGATCGAGAAGGCCGGCACGGCATTTTTATCAACGGCCATTGACAGGATGAGGAGGGGACAGGTCATCAGGCAGGAGGGCTATGACGGTGAATTCGGAGTGATAAGACTTTTTCATGATCAGGAGAAGGAGGAGCTGGCAGGTCAGACTTCTTTTATTCAAACCCCAGGGGAAGCTGTTAAAAAGATCGTGCCCGTTTTTAACAGAAAAAGGGGAGCCGGTCCTTCCGAGAATCCCGTTGTCTTTCTTCAAAAGGAGATTACTGATCCCATTCTGGGCCCCCTGAATGAGAGACAGAAGGAAGCTGTTACGTATCAAAAAGGTCATCTTCTTATTCTGGCAGGGCCGGGTACCGGAAAAACCATGACTCTGACACACCGGATCGCCCATATGATAGTCTCAGGCGTCACGGAAGCCGGACAGGTTCTTGCATTGACATTTACCAATAAGGCTGCCCTGGAAATGAGAAGCAGGATCGGAGCGATCCTGTCCCGGAAGGAATCTGAAAAAGTTGTGGCATCAACTTTTCATTCATTCTGCCTGGATGTCCTCCGCAATGAATCCGGATTATTGGGCCTTCCTCCTGATTTTCAGATATGTTCCCAGGATGATGCGACCCTTCTCATGGAGCTGGCTGTTTCCGAATCGGGAAAAGGCAAGCACTTTGCCTCGAAGATATTGAAGGGAATATCCGACTTGAAAATGATCTCCATGTCGGGTTCGGGATATCCTGAAGAGTATAGTGAATTACTTCCGTTTATTGAAAAGTATAAGCTCAAACTTCGGGAACACGGGATGATTGATCTCGATGATCTGGAAACGGAGACGCTGACTCTCTTTAAGTCCAGGCCCGAAATCGGAGAAAGATATTCAAAACGTTTTCCTATGATATTTGTTGATGAATATCAGGACTGTAATCCACTTCAGATTGCCGTTTTAAAAGGGCTTGTCCGGGGAAAGGGATGTTATATCTGTGCCATAGGGGACCCGGACCAGTCAATATATGGATTCCGAGGGGCTGATGTTCGGCGCTTTCATGGTTTTGCTGAAGATTTTCCCGGTGCAAAGGTGATATTTCTATCCATGAACTATCGTTCAACTGATACCATTCTAAATGCCGCAGCGGATCTGATGGGCAAGGATTGTCCGCTTGAAGGCAACAAGGGGAAGGGATCGTCCATCAGGACCGGCCATTGTGCAAGTCCGGCAGAAGAAGCTGAGATGGTTGTTGAGCAGATCGAAAAAATGATCGGAGGAATTTCTCATTTCTCCATGGACAGCGGAAGGGTATTCCCCGGTGAAGGTGGAGATGAAATCGGTTTTGGAGATATCGCGGTGTTGTTCAGGTTAAATGCCCAGGCCGGGGCATTTGAGGATGCCCTGTCAAGGGCCGGGATACCGTTTATCCGTTCAGGTGAAAAACCTCTCAGGAGTGTTTACCCGGCAGATATCATCTTCAGATTTTTTCAGACAATATATTTTCCGGAAAATCCCATATACTATCATGCCTATATGGGTCTCCTTAAAGAAAAAGATATAAACGGAGAGGGCATACTGAAAAGGTACAGACATGATGATGATCTGCAGCAGGCCATTGA
>JAFGDF010000052.1 GCA_016932235.1 Deltaproteobacteria bacterium
ACCATAATATAATCATCATATTCAAAGGCCATCATATTGAGACCAATCTCACCCAGCCCCCCCAGGGGGATAACCTTCAGCATCCTGTCCTCGTTCATTAATTGATGAATTTACAACAGCTTAAACCTTATAACGTTATGAGTCAACAGTGAAATATCCTCGTTCGGATGGTATTAGAGACCGATAAACGATAATAAATATGGACAGTATCTTGATAATATGTAAAAAACTACATGTTTTATTCCCCGGTTAGGATATTGCAAAAACCTCTTATAAAGCAATTGAGATCGGAGATATGACATAAAGCGAGACTCTATGGCTGATTATTCCGGTGACGGCAATTTCTTCAAGGACGACATCTATTTGATGAGGAGGATGTGTTCAAATATTTCGGGATTTGATAAATAAAGTTGCAGACTGACAGGGCTTTATGGGCGTAAACCCCGAAATATTTGAACACTGGAATATCCGGTGGACCTTTTTCTGAGATGTCGTCCTTTCAGAAACAGCCGTCACCTTCACTCAATATTAATAACCATCAATCAATAGGGATTAATATTTTCTAATGCAATATCCTAACCGGGAATTACTAATTCTCGGCTTGATTTGAACATACCTATTGTGTTAATCTGTTTTTAATTCCTCTCCCTCTCCCATCCGGCTGAAGTTTCAGGCCAGGCGGCTCTTCATGTCCCCTGCCGAACGGATTTTGGCCGGCTGAGAAAGGGATTAACAAATGGATCACAAAATAAGGAGATTACTATATGGCGAGTGTCAATAAGGTTATACTGGTTGGCAATCTGGGCTCCGATCCCGAAATAAGGTACACTCCATCAGGCACGGCGGTGGCCAATTTCAGTCTGGCGACCAATGAGCAGTGGACGAACAAAAACGGCGAAAAAGAAGAAAAAACCGAATGGCACAAGGTCGTAGCCTGGGCCCGCCTGGGGGAAATTTGCGGGGAATACCTTAAAAAAGGAAGTCCGGTTTATATCGAAGGCCGCCTTCAGACCAGGGCATGGGAAGATCGGGAAGGCGTTAAGCGCTACACCACGGAAATCGTTGCCCAGGCCATGCAAATGCTTGGATCGTCGAGAAGAGAGGGTGGAGAAGCAGGTTCCTCGGAGGAACGATATCCCGTGGAAGAACCTGTATCGATTCCGGAAGACGATATACCTTTCTAAGGGTTTTTATACCCCCTGCTACTTGTCTTCCTTTTCATCATCTTTTTCCTCCGGCGAGGTGATCTCATCCGGCTTCTCTCTGGTGGCTTTCTTGAAATTTCTGATCCCTTTTCCGATACCGCTGCCGATTTCCGGGAGCTTGCCTGCACCGAAGATGATAAGGATTATTATGAGAATGATGATAAGTTCCGGCATCCCTATACCAAACATTTTGCCCTCCCCTTTCAATACCGGAGATTAATATGAATGGCTGAAAATATCAGTTACGGCCGGCCAAGTCAACAAGAGATTCCCTTACAACTTCTCCGAGTTTACCGATATTTTTAATAACCTTTATCCCGGAGATCTCAAGGGCTTCTATCTTGTCTTCCGCCTTTCCCTGGCCTCCGGAAATAATTGCGCCTGCATGCCCCATCCTTTTCCCGGAAGGCGCGGTCTGGCCGGCGATGAAGGCAAATACGGGCTTATTGAACTCCTTCCTTATATAGGCGGCCGCATCTTCTTCAGCGGAACCTCCGATCTCACCTATAAGAACAACTGCCTCGGTTTCCGGATCATCCTTGAATCTCTTCAGATGGTCGATAAAAGATGTCCCCACAATCGGATCGCCCCCGATTCCAATACAGGTTGATTGTCCAAGCCCAACCCTTGTTAGTTGATCCACGACCTCATAAGTCAGTGTCCCGCTCCGTGATATGACCCCGATATGTCCCGGCCTGTGTATCGGACCCGGCATTATGCCCACTTTTGTCTTGCCCGGTGAAATAATACCCGGACAATTAGGGCCTATGAGAACGGTTCCTCGATTCTTTATAAAGCAGGCGACCTTAACCATATCAAGGGTTGGGATACCCTCAGTGATACACACTATGAGTCTGATGCCTGTGGACGCGGCCTCCAGGATGGAATCCGCCGCAAAGGGCGGGGGGACAAAGATTATTGAAGCATTAACCCCCTCATTATCCACAGCGTCCCTGACCCTGTTAAATACCGGGATATTGTCCAGTCTCATACCGCCTTTTCCGGGAGTTACACCCGCTGCCACAGTAGTCCCATAGGACACCATCTGTCTTGTGTGAAAGGTCCCTTCATTTCCCGTAATTCCCTGTACCACAACCCGTGTTTCTTCATCGACCAGAATACTCATCTCTCTACTCCGACAATATTTAAAAAAATATCCCTTTTACCCTGAAACCTGCCGGGTCACAAGATCGGCCGCCTCATTCATGTCCTTCGCCACCATGAATCTCAAATCGGATTCTTTGAGGATTTTCCTTCCCTCTTCCACATTCGTGCCTTCGAGCCTGACGATAACCGGAACCCGGATATTCGTCTTCCTGGCGGCCGCAAGGACACCCCTTGCAAGGACGTCACACCTCAGTATCCCGCCGAAGATATTGATCAGTATCGCCTTTACCTTTTCATCTTCGAGGATGATTTCCAGGCCGCGCCTGACCATCTCTTCACTGGCTCCGCCACCCACGTCCAGAAAATTCGCCGGTTCCGCCCCGGCCATCTTTATCAGATCCATGGTGGCCATTGCCAGCCCCGCTCCGTTCACCATGGCGCCGATATTTCCGTTCAGCCGGATATAATTGAGATTATATTTTTCAGCCTCCCTTTCAAGGACTTCCTTTTCCAGCGGATCATCAAGCTCTGCCATATCTTTCCTTCGAAACAGGGCATTATCGTCAATATTTATCTTGGCATCAAGGGCCATGATATTCCCCTTTTTCGTTATTACCAGAGGATTTATCTCAACAAGGGAGCAATCCAATTCGATAAAGATCCTGTACAATCTCTCTATGACCGCCATTAATTCCCTTACCGTGCCTGCCTCCGGAAGGGGATCAAGACCGTATGCCATGTTCTTTGCAATGTAAGGCGACCAGCCCACATCCGGAGAAATATATTCCCTGATCAGCAGTTCAGGGGATACTCCGGCAATCTCCTCAATATCCATTCCTCCTGCTCGGCTGAAGATAATAACCGGCGCCGCCCTGGATCGATCCACGGTAACTGCCAGATACAGCTCTCTCTCGATCCCCACTCCTTCCTCAATAAGTAACCTGTTGACTTTTTTCCCTTCCGGACCGGTCTGTTCCGAAATCAAAGGCCTGTTCAGGATCTCTTCCGCGGCCTTTTTTAATCCTCCAATGGAATCCGTCAGGCGGACACCTCCTGCCTTTCCTCTACCTCCAGCATGCACCTGTGCCTTAACGACCCATGGCGGCCCGTTGAGGCTGCCGGCCCGGTTACCTGCCTCGTCAGCGGATTCCGCTACATACCCGGCAGGTACCGGAATACTGAATCTCCTTAAAATATCTTTTGCCTGATATTCATGTAATTTCATCATATATCCTTTAATAAAAGGTTCGCATCTGATCTCTCAACAATGGAATCAAATTCCTCAATATACCTTGATATCCTTTCGATCTCTTCCGTTTGCCGCAACGGTATATCCCTGCTTCCCAATTCATCAAGGGACCTGATCACAAGATAAATGCTCAGGGAATTTACATCCCTCGCGGGCTGGAACAGAGGGTCTTTTTCGTCTTCCCCGATTGTCTCGGAAAGGATCTTACATTGCACCAGTTCATAGAGTATCTGATTTGTCAGCCGAATAGGAATTTCCATATTTTTCGCTATCGCACCTGCAGTCCATGGCTTCTCCCCCTCGACAAAATTCCTGACGCACTGATGGACTATCCTCAAGGCAAGCAGCCTCTTGAGGGAAGGGCTGACCTGAAGAGATTCCGACTCGAATTCATAGGTTTCCACGTGCTGGTAGGCGAAGGAGATCTCTGTGCCGAAAAGCACTATCATCCAGCTGGCCTGGAGCCATATCATAAAGAGCGGCAACACCGCAAAGCTGCCGTAGATTGCGCCATACCGTGAGACACCCAGCTGGAAGGCGATATATACCCATTGTATGAGGACGAAGATCGTGCCCGCGATCACACCCCCCAGAAGTCCCGCCCTGAAACTGACTTTCGTGTTCGGCATAAACATATAGATAAATGTGAAGAGGAGCCAGATTACGCAGTAGGGGAATATTTTCAATGAGAAAAGGATCAAAGGACTTATGGGACCCAGGAGATCCAGCTTTTCAGTAATTCTGGCGATCTGGGTCGTGATAAACACAGTTATGCTGCTTGCCATAATAAACATGATAGGGGCGACAAGGGAAACTGAAAGATAATCAGTTAATCTCCTTCCTATGGATCTTGCATTCTTGACTCCCCAGATATCATTAAATGATTGTTCAATATTGCCGAGGAGTTTGATAACAAGCCAGAGAAGGGATACTACACCTATCCCCGCGATGAGTCCCCCTTTTACGTTTTCCAGCATTGAACCGGAAAAATTAATAATGTATGTGATAACCTCCTCCTGACCTCTCATCTTTTCGATCAGCGTCTTTTCAAGGAGCTGCTGCATTCCAAATCCCTTTGCTACACCAAAGGCCAGGGCAGCCGCCGGGACAACGGAAAGAAGTGAATAGAATGTCAAAGCGGAGGCCATCAAGCTGCACTTGTCTTCAATAAAACCCCTGACTGCAAGGACAATAATCCTGAGTTGCTTTAATAAAAAGGATCTCTTTCGAGGAAGGGACGTGAGCTGTATCCGCCACAGGTCCTCTTTAAAAAAACGTATAATATTCCTTATCGAAATGATTTCACCCTGCTCCATCTGATCCCCCTGTCTGTGTGCCTGCGGTTTTTCTATCCCTTTACCCCGCTCCTTTGAATCCTTGCCCATGTATCCCGGAGGGAAACAGTCCTGTTAAACACAAGGGCGCCGGCCCTGGAATCTTTTGAATCTGTGCAGAAGTATCCCTGCCTTTCAAACTGGAATATGCTGCCGGGAGTGGCTTCCCTGAGACTTGGTTCAATGCGGCAGCATCTTAATATCCTGAGGGAATCGGGATTTATGCCTGCTTTAAAATCCGTCCCGTCCTTTATATCCGTGGGATCGGCCTTTAGAAAAAGATGTTCATACAAACGCACTTCCGCATCAATGGAATGTTTGGCGGAAACCCAGTGCAGGGTGGCCTTCACCTTCCGGCCGTCCGGAGCCGTTCCTCCCTTTGTTTCAGGATCATAAACGCAGTGCAGCTCCTTTATCTCGCCTGTCTTCTCGTCCTTGAGAACCTTTTCACACCTTATGAAATAGGCGTATCGGAGTCTTATTTCACGCCCGGGAGAAAGACGGTAGAATTTCTTAGGAGGATCCTCGAGAAAATCCTCCCGTTCAATGTAGATCTCGCGAGAAAAGGGGATCTTCCGTGTTCCCATTTCCGGGTCCTCAGGATTATTGACGGCTTCCAGCTCCTCCACCTTGTTCTCCGGATAGTTATCAATAACCACCTTAATGGGATTCAGCACGGCCATTACCCTGGGAGCTCGTTTATTCAGATCCTCCCTTACACAATGTTCAAGCAGGGCCATATCAACCATACTGTTTCTCTTGGCAACGCCTATCCGGTCACAGAAGTCACGTATTGCTTCAGGACTATATCCACGCCTGCGAAGTCCTGACAGGGTGTGCATCCTGGGATCATCCCATCCCGTGACATATCCCTGTTCCACCAGTTCCAGAAGCTTGCGCTTGCTCATTATTGTGTTGCTCAGAGAAAGCCTGGCGAATTCAATCTGCCGGGGATGATGGATCTCCAGTTCCTTTATAAACCAGTCATAAAGCGGCCTGTGATCTTCAAATTCCAGGGAGCATAGTGAATGGGTTATCCCCTCGATCGAATCAGACTGCCCGTGTGCGAAGTCGTACATGGGATAGATACACCACTTTTTACCGGTCCTGTTATGTTCCGCATGAAGTATCCTGTACATAACCGGGTCACGCATATTCAGATTAGGCGATTTCATATCGATCTTTGCCCTAAGGACCCGTGAACCATTCGCGAATTCACCGGCTTTCATACGGAGGAAGAGATCCAGATTCTCTTCCACCGATCTTTTACGATAGGGACTCTCTTTTCCATGTCGAGTAAGTGTCCCTCTCTGTTCACGGATTTCATCTCCCGTTGAATCGTCGACATATGCCTTTCCCGCGCGTATCAGTTTTATGGCATATTCGAACAACTGATCAAAGTAGTCCGAGGCAAAATAGATACGGTCTTCCCAATCAAATCCAAGCCATTTTATGTCTTTTTTGATTGACTGGATAAATTCTTCTTCCTCTTTCACAGGGTTGGTATCGTCAAAACGGAGATTGCACAGGCCGCCGAATTCCGCGGCTACTCCGAAATTGATGCAGATAGCCTTTGCGTGACCTATATGCAGATATCCATTGGGCTCAGGCGGAAATCTTGTGTGGACCCTCCCCCCAAATTTTCCTGTCTTCATATCATCCCTGACAATATCGTGAATAAAGTTTGAAACTTTGTTTAAATCATCCCTGTTCATAATAATTGCTCCTATATTTAACGCTCCCACCTATCAAGAAGGAACTGATTGATCTAAATAGATCAATAATTGCTTAATAACACAACAATAGTCAAGGGAGAACTTAGGTCCGGAATGAACTACCCCGCCGCAGAGCATCTGGGTATCTACAAAGGCATTGAAACGCCGCAAGCGGCGGTGAACTTGTCCGCCTCTGGCGGATTAAAACCTTGACAAAGGTCATCTCCTGTGAAAATTTCATATAACAATATAATAATAAGGAGGTTCTAAGAATGACTGCATGGCTTGAATATCTTCATGAAAACAGATCTTTCCAGGAATGGCCCTATCCCGTACGATATGGTGAAGAGAATGTAGTTGACATTGACGTGCTTTTTATCGGTGGGGGCATTGCCGGCTGCCATGGGGCCATAAGCGCCGCAAAAAGGGGCGCCAGGGTAGCTGTAACGGACAAGGGCCCGGTTATTCGAAGCGGTGCCGGCGGAGCGGGAGTGGATCACTGGCATCTTGCCTGCACAAACCCCGCCTCCCGGATCACACCCGAAGAGATGGTGGATGTCCTTAAATCATCCTTTGGTGATTACGGATACGGTGAATTCGGAAACGGTATTGCCGCCTTTATTTCATGCAAGGAGAGCTATGACGCCCTCCTTGATATCGAGGGCATGGGCATCAAGGTGAGAGACGTGGATGATGAGTTTGTCGGCGCTCCCTTCAGGGACGAGGAGACAAAACTGCTCTTTGCCTATGACTATGATAACAGATTCTGTATACGTGTCCAGGCCGCCAAGGTAAAACCGGCCCTTTACAGGGAATTGAAACGCCTGGAGATCGGCATATATGATCATATCGTAATGACAAGCCTTCTCACTGAAGACGGTAGACCCGGAAGCAGGGTAACCGGCGCAGTCGGGATACACAGATTAACGGGCGAGTTTTATATATTCAGGGCAAGGGCCACGGTCCTGTCGCTTTCGAGACCCTCTGATATCTGGATATTCGACACGGAATCGAAAGGTGCCGGATACATGCCCGAGCCCAACAATACCTGTGAAGGGCTTGATATGATGTGGAGGGCCGGTGTGGAGCTCACCATGATGGAGTCAAGCGGTACAAGGATGCAGACAGGGGGCTTCAGTAATATTCCATATTCCACAGGAAATTCACATAATACCTGGTTTGCCTGCACCCTTGTTGACGCCGGTGGAAAGGAGATCCCCTGGGTGGATCGAAACGGGAAAGTATTAAAGAGTGTTGAGGAAAGATATCATCCGGCCCCCGGGCAGCGGGCATTTATATATGACGGGCCGAGGCTTATCCCGGACCTGCCCCAAAGGATAGCCGAAGGTGAATTCAAGCTCCCTCTCTTTGCCGACCTGCCCGGCATGCCCGAACATGAGCGAAGGGTGATCTGGGGATTAATGATAGGAAATGAGGGAAAGACCCTTGTTCCCATATATCATAATTTTCAGAAATGGGGATTTGACCCGGACAAGGACATGCTTCAGGCGACTGTCCAGCCCCCGGATCTGTATACATGGGGCGCCTGGTGGAAAAGATACGGGCCTCGCCAATACAGGGGGCTGTCAGGTGGAGGACCGGTTTTTGACTGGGACCTCAAGACTAACCTGCCGGGTTTATATGCGGCCGGAAACAGTCTGGCCTGCGGCTCCAATCATTCGGGGTCAGCGACTACCGGCAGGTATGCCGGAAGAAAGGCCGCAGCTTATGCCTCAATGGCGGGAGACCCTGTCATTGACAGGAATCAGGTTGAAAACGAGAAGCTCAGGATCTATGCCCCCGTAAGGCGCAATAAAGGGATGGGATGGAAGGAGTTAAAATCGGGGATAGCACGAATAATGCAGGATTACTGCGGCGAGACTAAGAACGATGATACCCTCAGAACCGGTTTGAAATGGCTTGACAGCGTCAGATCAAGCGAGATCGAAACGGCCTGTGCCGGAAATCCCCATGAACTGGGTCGCACAATGGAAGCCATGGCCCAGCTCAATGTAAGCGAAGTAATCATACACGCATGTCTGGCAAGAAAGGCAAGCAGCGGACCACTCGGGTTCAAAAGGCTGGATTATCCGCAGATGGACCCGCCGGAATGGAATAAGTTCCTGACCATCAGGCAGGAGATGGGAGAGATAAAGACAGGGGAGCTGCCTTTTGATTTCTGGCTGCTGCCTCCTAATTCAACATCCTATGAGGAAAACTACCAGAGGCACGGTGATCTGTAATAACCATACGTCTCCGGGGTCTATAAAGAAAGGAGAAAAATGAACATGGAAAATAAGGCCTATATGTCCCCAAATCCCATAATGCCGAATCAGTGTGTTGTTATCGACCCGGAATTATGCAGCGGCTGTAATTCCTGTGTGAAGGTATGCCGCTCGGATGTCCTTATGCCCAATAAAGATAAAGGCAAGCCACCAGTAGTACTATATCCGGATGAGTGCTGGTTTTGCGCCTGTTGTGTGGAGCACTGTCCCATACCCGAAGCGATCACAATACAATTTCCATTAAACCAGAGGGTCGGCTGGAAGCGCAAGGAGACCGGCGAGTGCTTCCGCATCGGCATGAAAAATCCTCCTCCGCCCAACATTAAGCCGCCTTTAGGGTGAAAGCCGGTTAAAAATAATTCAGCAAATCTTATGTCAACCCGAAGCTTTTCAGACCGGCGTGAGAACAATTTGTATTAATCAGGTGCGGACAGGAGCATGGAAAAAGCGATTATAGACCTTATTAAAGATAATGGACCTTTGACCGGGGAGGATATCCTGTCTTCTCTGGGCGAGGACCCGCTCCTTGTATGGCGGACCTGCAGGGGTTCCGACCATCTGGTTACACAAAGCATCGGCACAAGATACCTTAGATTTGACAGACGAATTGAGGGTTATGCCCGGCTCTCCCCCTCGATCTTGAGAGAATTTCTGACCTATTCCGTAGTCGGGCTTTCAGAGAATATCGCTGATCTGGATAAAAAGGCCGGCATTATACTTTCCCACATCAAAGATGTAAGTAAGGCAAAATCAGATCTGGCATATAATATCGTCTCTTCATTGACCGCGCGACTGGGAGATGACCCGCTGTTAAAAGAACAGCTCTGTTTTATTATTGCAGGCGATATTGTCTTTAACATGGCTCACGACGTACCCAGGCCTGAAAGGAGTACCGGAAAAATAGTTAAAGGTTCTGATATGGATATCGTCGTTGTCCTGGATGACCTATTCCCGGAAAGCGTCATTAAAAGGCTTGATGAGGAGATTTATGCTGAAAAACACAGGCTTCTGCTCAATCCTTATATCAAGGAGGAGATCGACTACATTGTTAAAGGTCTTGATCGGATAAGGGATCAGGTAAGGTTTGATACCTTTAAACATATGGTCGCATGTAAGATTCTACAGGAAGGGACCCTCCTCTATGGCAGCAGCGCCCTTTTCAGAGAGATCAAGACCATTCTGAAGGAATATAATATCATGGAAAAGATAACAGCCATGGAAAAACAGGCCACAGCCTTCAGAGAAAAGGCTGAAGAATATCTTCTTTCGGAAGATCCTATAAGGATAAGGGAATCCGGAATGAATCTCTTCTATCCTGCCGAGGAATCCGAAGAATTTGAATAGCCTGTATTGTGTTTAGTCCCATACCCCTTTTACCCTTCATTACCAATGTCGTCGAGTGAGGAAGATCTTCTTTATTACCCCTCCCCTGGCGGCAGGGGCGAGGGGAGGGGTTTAGAGATTTATTGTGTTGAAACGTTAGTTTATTAA
>JAFGDF010000334.1 GCA_016932235.1 Deltaproteobacteria bacterium
GGCGGCGTTATCGTCGCCGTTTTTATAAAAGGGATATGAAAATTTGAAAAAACAATTAACAGGGAAAGTCTATGACATTCAGGGATTTTCAGTGCAGGACGGGCCCGGGATCCGCACAACGGTCTTTTTAAAGGGATGTCCCCTTCGCTGCCCGTGGTGCCATAGCCCCGAATCACAGCAATTTTACGCACAGCTCAGCTGGATGGAAATAAAATGCGCGGGGATAGACGAATGCGGGAAATGCCTGAATGCATGCTCCAAGGGCGCGATCTCTCCCGGAAAAATAAAAAAAAGTCCGGTTACGCAGGAGGATATCAGACATATACATATAGACAGAACAATCTGTGATAACTGCGGCGATTGCGCTGACGTATGCTATCGCAAGGCTTTATATATTTGCGGCACAGATTACACCGTGGAAGAACTGGTAGAGCGACTGAGCAAGGATATTCCCTTTTACGAAGAATCCGGCGGCGGGGTGACAGTATCAGGCGGCGAGCCTTTATCTCAACCGGAATTTACCATGCAGTTGTTAAAAAGTCTTAAAGAACGCGGAATCCACACCGCGCTTGATACAACCGGTCACGCGCAATATAGATTTGTTGAACAGGTTATGCCGTATACGGATCTATTTCTGTACGATTTAAAGCATATGGACAGTGAACGGCACGAGATAGTCATAGGCGTAAACAATAAACTGATACTGGAGAACGCGCAAAAAATTGCAGCAGCCGGCGGTAATATGCAGATCCGTATACCAGTGATACCGAATTTCAACGACTCGGAAAAAAACATGAGGGAGACGGGCGAGTTTTGTAAATCACTTGGCGAAGCGGTGAATTTAATACAACTGCTGCCATACCATAATCTCGGAGTCATGAAATACCAGAGAATTGATGACAGCAAAAAGGTTCTGGAAGCGCCGCTGCCCTCTGATAAAAAGATCAAGGCGCTTAAAAAGGTTCTTGAAGATATGGGACTGCCTGTCACGGTGCACTAAAAACAGGTAAAATATAGAGGTGTTCATTATGAAAATATCAGATCTATTCAAGGTGGATAATTTGGGTGTTGTCGTGACCGGAGGCGCGAGCGGGATCGGCCTTGGTTATGCGGAAGCGCTTGCTTCAAACGGGGCAAGGGTGACTATTCTCGATATTGATGCGCAAAGTGTTGAAATGGAAACAACGCGGTTGCGCGGCGACGGACTTGACGTCCGGGGGAAGTTTGTTGATGTGACGGATCATGCGGCGCTCGATGCTGCCATAGATGAAGCGGCCGATGTCTACGGGCATCTTGATGTTGTATTTGCAAATGCAGGCGTCGATCCGGGCGTTGGTTTTGTCAGCAACTGGGCAGGTTCGGGAAGGCGCCGGGTTCCCGAGGGCTCGCTTGAGAATTACACTGATGAACGCTGGAACCAGGTGATTGATATCAATCTAAACGGGATATTCGCAACGGTCAGGGCGGCCGTACGGCACATGAAGCCGCAAAGATCGGGACATATCATTGTAACGTCTTCACTGGCCTCTACCCGTGTTGAACCTGTGATCGGAGCGGCGTATATGGCTTCCAAGGCGGGCGTTTACATGTTCATGAGAACGGTTGCAATGGAGGTTGCCGCATTCAACATCACCGTCAACGCGGTCGCCCCTGGATTTATTGTAACAAATATCGGTGGAGGGCACGCATACGATCCCGCGGAACAGAAGGCTGTTGCCAGGGAAATCCCGATGCACCGTGTCGGTTTCCCGAACGACCTGAAGGGGCTGGCGCTTTTTCTGGCATCCCCGGCATCGGATTACATAACAGGACAGGAAATAGTTGTCGACGGCGGTCTGGGACTTGGGTTTGCGGATTGAGATGTCGTCTTGAAAAGATCGACAAAACCGGAAACTACCTCAAATGAAAAAGGCTGTTTTTCACCGTTCCATGCAAGGACTTATGCACGGCGCCATCATTTTTGGCAACCGAATCACAATTCAGCATAATTTTTTATTGATAAATCTTACTGCTGGAACCCGCAACAACAGGGATATCGTATTCCTTTAATATTTCAGTCAGTTCAAGCAGGTTTTTCTCCCATACCGGTCTTTCTGGTGGAATGAAATTTTCCATAGGGTAGGGCATATTCAGAGAGATATACTTCTCAATGCCAAGCTTTCTGTAAGGCAAAAGCTGAACTTGTACAATATTATTGCCAAGCTGATCCCTGATAAATTCTCCTGTTGCCCTGATATTTTCCTCGCTGTTGTTATGATCAGGCACAACAGGAATTCTTATGACAAGCGGTTTCTTCATCTCAACTGTTCTTTTGATATTATTGAGGATGAGTTCATTGCCGACGCCGGTATATTCTTTGTGTTTTCTCGTATTCATGTGTTTAATGTCCGTTATGACAAGATCCGTATGCCTGTATACTTCCTCCATATGTTCCTGCATGCAATGCAGTGATGTTTCAACGCATGTATTAACTGCCGCGTCTTTGCACGCTTGAAGCAGCAGCACTGCAAATTCCCATTGCAGCATAACTTCACCGCCTGAAAGAGTCACGCCCCCGCCTGTCTCCAGGTAAAAATTCCTGTCCTTAAGAATAATCTTCATAAGTTCCGGGACAGTCATTTTTTTACCCCATATCATAATAGCTCCGGAAGGGCATTCCTCTGCGCATATTTTGCAGTCACCGCATTCGGGGATTTCATTTAGGCTGAATAAATAATCATCCCGCGCTTTGATGGGTGTTCCGGATCCAATGGGGCATGATTTGATGCACAGGGAGCATTTGCTGATTCCAACGCACTTGGAAGGATAGACGCCTATTTGCTGTTTGGGAGACAGTCCTTCGGGATTACTGCACCAGATGCAGCGCAGAGGGCAGCCCTTGAAAAAGATCTCCGTTCTTATACCAGGGCCGTCATGGATTGTGTATTTTTGAATATTGGTGATAATCCCGAAAGGTTTATCAGCCTGTGTCGGTTCCATTATTTATTGATTCTACTCAGATCAGTCGAAAGATAACTCGGTTCTGTTTATAAGGTCGCTCTGAAGCCCTTCGCTGAGCTCCACGAAATACGCGCTGTAACCTGCTATACGCACAAGAAGATCTTTATACTGATCCGGTTTTTTCTGAGCATCAATCAGGATGTCTTTGCTGATAATATTAAACTGGCTCTGCATGCCTTTCTCTTTAAAATAGACATCCATAAGTGAGATAAGACTATCCCTGCCTGTTTCTCCGGATACGGCGCCGGGAGAGAATTTCCAGTTGAGAATTATTCCATTGCCAATGCGGCTGTGATCCAGCTTTGCCACTGACTTTGCTATTGCCGTTGGCCCGCTTCTGTCATGAGATCCCATCTTGGTATGAACAGGGCCTATGCAGTCGGACAGAGGCTCATACGCTATTCTGCCATCCGGCGTGGCTGCCGTAAATATACCGGCCAGAACATTCTGTGTGACGGAAAAGACTCCCGGCATGTATTCGCCGCCATGCGGTGTGGGTCTGTGCTCAACGTGTTTGCAGTAGGTGGCTGTTACGGATCTCGCCACATCATCGGCATAATCGTCATCATTGCCGTAGCAATGCATCCTCTCGCTGTTTACCAGCGCGTACAACGGCTCATACCCCTTCCAATTCGCTTTTAAGGCATCGAGCATCGTTTTTCCGTCGACTTTCCCTTCGTCGAACACAAGCTGCTTTATCGCGGTTAGGCTGTCCGATACAGTTCCTATGCCTACGCCCTGTGGACCGCTGTGATTATAAAGGGCGCCTCCTCTTGACACGTCCTTGCCCCTTCCTATGCAGTCCTGGATAAGAAGGGACAGGTAAGGCAGGGGTTTAAGCCTCTGGTGCGCTATATCAATCTTGTTGACCTGGGAGATCATAATATCGCACCAGTATTTCATCTGCTTGTCAAAGGATTCCAGAATTTCATCAAAGGAATTAAAGGTTTCAAGGCTGCCTGTATCGATTCCCAGCCTGCCTCCTATGCCCGCGCATTTTTTATGCCTGGGACAATGAGGACCGCAGTCAATACAGCGACCGCCGTTGATGGCAAGCTGCATTACCTTCGCTATGTTAAAGGAGCTGGAATCATGCCATCCATAAGTCTTGCCTGGCACACAGGGTTCAACGCATCCTATTCCAACATAATTTCTCGCATCCTCAACGGGCTTATCATAGTTCTGCAGGGCCTTGATCATTTGAGCGTCATTGAAAATCTTAGGTTCGCCGGTTCCGATCCTGATCACATTAAAGGTCTTTATCTTGAATTCCCGCGGGGAATTTTCATGCAGGCGCACCCCCATCCATGGATTCGGTATCCTGGTATGCGCATGCGCGTCCAGCACCATGTAGCTGAGATCGTTTGTAGCGTCATTGCCGTCTTTGTCAACTCCGCCGACATCAAGGGCCGTTCCTCCCATGAAAGTGCCGCTTGAAAATACTATTGCCGTCTTATCTCGGATCTTGCAGAGTTCATGAATTTTAAGGAAAGACATTTCTATGAGTTCCTGCATAAATTCCCTGGTGAGTCTGCCTTCTTCAATGTCTTTTTTGTAATAAGGATAAAAGATCTGATCGAAACGTCCGTAGGTCACGGAATGGCCGTTTGTTTCTATAATGATCATATTAGTTGCAATAAGCCAGAGCTGTATCGCTTCCCAGAAATCCCTGGCAGGGCCTTCCGCCACCTGAAAGCAGTTCGCGGAAATACGGAGTAGCTCGGCCTTTCTCTTGGCGTTTTTCTCTTTTTTTGCCATATCAGCAGCCAGCTGCGCGTAACGCTTTATGTATGAAACAGCGCCCTCCAGCGAAATCAGCGCGGCGTCGTAGAATTCTTTTTTATATACATCTTCCGGATTTGATGTATCAAGCTTTGCAATCTGTTCCTGTATCTGATTTCTAATTCCGCCGAATCCGAGAGTCAACAGCCTTTCATAGTCAGCGCAGACATGTCCTACGCCTGCTGAAGCGAATAGATCGAAAAAGTTTACTCCCTTTTGGAGATGCGAGCCCTTGATCTCTTCTTCAGTCAATGTGCTGTGAATATTCTCTAACAGGGTGTTTCCCTTCCAATATGGCTGGATATGGAACAGGGCTTCTTTAGTCTTGTCATCAATAACATAACGGTCATTGCGGCGCTGATCAAGCGGGGCATTGATCATTTCGTCGCATAGCCAGTCAATAGAGAACTCGGGATAAACAGGCGCGCTTTTTGCCGGCGCGGCTATTTCCCCGACTATCAGTTCATCGGGCCAGATATTTATATCCACATTCTGAAGCACATCACGGTAGGTCATCGCGCATTTAAGTATCTGAGGATAGGCAGTATATTTTTTAAAATATCCTTCCGTATATATTACCGCCCGCTGATGATCAGCAGTATGATCCCTGGCCTTAAGCCATTTTAATATTTTATTTATTCTGGGAAATGGGGACGGATTTTCCGTTACCCCGGAAATGCCAACCCCCCATACTTTATCATAGGGCTCAATCGCTAACGGTTTATTAACCGATGGTTTTTTAGCTGATCGTTTTTGAAACAATGGTTTTTGAGTCAATGAGCCTGGTGGATTTATATTTTTTTCTATTATTGTATCCATTACATGCACCTCTTTAATAAATAAGAATGAGCCGCGCCCGCTTGTCTTTAAGCTTTTCCGGATCTGCGAACCGCGCCCGATATGCCGGCGCCGACCACGTCAACGATAGCTGTTCCGCCATCGATTACCAATTCAGCGCCAGTCATAAAGGATGAGTCTTCACTGGCCAGGAATGTGCATATGCCGCCTATCTCGTGAATCTCAGCAAATCGTTTTAAGGGCATCTCGGTTGAGATCTCATTAACGAAGGCCTCGGTCTCCATGCCTATCATTTTTCCAACCTGACCGAAATCCGCTTCCGTCATCTCGGTCTTGACACCACCGGGACAGACCACGTTACAGCGTACGTTATACTTGCCATAATCCAGGGCAGCCTGTTTAGTTAACATAATCAGCGCCGCTTTGGTCGTGCAATAGGCCGGCCTTTCAGGCAGGCAGCGCAGGCCGCCTACAGAGGCTATATTAATGACGGAACCCCCGCCTGCCTTTATCATGTGGGGAATAGCCGCTTTCATCAACATAAAGGGGCCGGTTAAATTAATAGATATGGTTTTATTCCAGTTTTCCAGGTCCAGATCGGTGACAGAACCTATCATGCTGATACCGGCGTTATTGACCAGGATGTCGATTTTTCCTCCGAATTCCACTGTCGCCGCCACCATTCCCTTGAGGTCTTCTTCCCTTGACACATCACCAGGGAACACTTTCACGCTGCCAGCCGGCAGTTTTTTTGCCATCGCTTCCAATAGCTTTTGACGTCGACCGGTGATGCAGATCTTAGCGCCTTCCTTAACAAATCTCTCGGATATAGCCGCGCCGATGCCGCCTCCTCCGCCTGTTATAAGTGCAACTTTACCTTTTAGTTTCATGTCGCGTACCTCTTTAAAAATTATTGTGATGTTGGTGAGATATTAAATAATAATGGCTGACTTAAGTTGAGTTGATGAGAATCCCTTTTTTGGAAATGAGTATAGGAGAGTTCTGACTTGTGTGTCAAGAAAAAATGATAGCACAGATCGTCCGGGATTTTTAAAAATCAGGCGGGATAGGCCTCTTGATACTTCCAGTGATCTGTAGATCACCTCGGATTCATTGACAATCTATGGTTAAAAATACGAATCGGCAAGCCTTCGGGAAGAAAGCCTGCCGATTTGTTATTCAATCAATTACTATTTCTTGGCTTTAAGCGCAGTCCTGATTTTATCCGGCGTGGCGGGCAGGTCATAAATCCTGGCACCGCATGCATTATAGATAGCATTGGTAACCGCCGGTGCAGTGGAGACCATTGTCATCTCGCCGATTCCGGTCGAGCCCAGTGTACCCCTGATGCGGGGTGTCTCGCGGGTAATGAACTCTACCTCAAAGGAGTCGTTGATGGTAGGGAACTTAAAGGTTATCCAGTCTTTGGTCTCACCGAGGATGAATTCTTCCCTCAAGGCATAGCCGATGCCCTGGTCCATACCGCCTTCCAGCTGGCCTTCCAGGTTCTGGGGATGGATGATAGGTCCGGCGTCTACGGCGGTGGTCATCTTAAGCACTTTAACATCACCTGTCTCTGTATTGACCTCGACCTCCGCCATCTGGATATTGTGCACCTGGGAATCAAAGGAGTCAGTCTGGCCTGTCTTGGGGTCGAACTGGTCTTTTCCGGCGATTTGCTTTGTGCCTTCGTAGCGGATCGGCTTGCCGGCTTTCTTGAGCGCGGCATAGGTCTTACCACCGGCCTCCTTCATGGCTTGAGCCATTTTTTCAAGGCCGTTAACAAGGGCTCCGCCGCTCATATATGTCTGTCTACTGCCCGCGGACGGTCCGGACATCATGGTCTTATCCATATCGCGGGTATACAGTCTTATCTTTTCCAGCGGCAGGCCGAGGACCTGCGCGGCCAATTGTGAAAGCATGGAATCGTTGCCTTCCCCAGGATCCGCAACGGCGGCGTAGATGGTTACGGTGTCGTCCGGATTTATCTCCACGAAGTTGATTGCCTGGTCGCCGGCTTCGGCAATACCGAATGACATGCAGGCGATACCGACGCCGCGCTTTATCTTGCCGCCTTTTTTATTTAACGCCACAGCGGCCTTCCTGGCCTTTTCATAGGCCGGTCTGATATCATCGCAGAGCTCCGGGAAAGATGTCTGTTCTATGGGAGCGCCCGTGGATCGTGTCTGACCCGGCATCAAGGCGTTCATCTTGCGGAATTCCAGCTGGTCGATGCCTATCTTTTCGGCCATCATGTCCATCAGTGACTCGAGGGCAAAATTTACCTGGGGAGGTCCTGCTCCCCTGGCAGCGCCGCCGCTCGCATTATTTGTATAAACCAGCTTAACCAAAGCGGAGACGTTAGGTATATTATAAGCGCCGTTCAGCATATGCAGGGCGCGTCCGCACATAATGGGACCGAGCAGGAAATAGGCGCCTTTGTTCATAATGAAGTCATTGAAGTAAGCGGTGATGTGACCATTTGAATCAGCGGCCAGCCTCGTCTTCATGGAGAAGGGGTGCCGCTTGGATGTGATAAAGAACGATTCCGTCAGTGTGGGTATATATTTTACCGGCCGTTTCCAGTGCATGGCAGCAGCAGCGGCAATGCCTTCAGAGGAAATGGTGGCCTTAATGCCGAACTGACCCCCGGAGTAGGGCTCGATATAGCGGACCTTTGCCGCCCCGACCGCCTCTTGAACCATGCCGGCATGGGCGTGAATCATAATACTCCGGCCGATAATCACTAGTTCATCACCTTCAAAATAGCAGACACAGGGTTCAGGCTCCAGGGGCGCCTGGTGGTTCATCTGCGTAGAAAAATCATGCTCTATTACGAAAGCGGCCCCCTTGAGGGCTTTGTCGGCATCGCCTTTTATGAGGGGCTGCTGGAAACAGAGGTTGGGCGAGTGAGGGTGAATCTGCACCGCGCCAGGCGCCATGGCCTCTTCCGGGGTCTTCATCACCGGCAGTTTTTCATAGGTAACCTTAACGGCAGCGGCTGCGGCTCTGGCGTGTGCGCGTGTGTCGGCGGCGACGATAGCTACCGGGTCGCCGTAGGCCCTGACTTTATCTTCGCAAAGCAACGGCTGATCGGGCGCGATGAACCGGATGCGGTTGGTGCCTTTAATATCCTCCGCGGTCATAACGCCCACAACGCCCGGCATCTTCTTTGCCTCGGATGAATCGATGGACTTGATGACGGCGTGGAACTCCGTGCTGTGCACGGCAGCGATTTCCAGCATGTTATCGAATTTGTAGTCTCCGGCAAATTTGGCCAGTCCGCATGCCTTAATCATGGAGGAAGGCCTTGGATGTGACTCGCCGATCATCTTTTTCTTGTTGAGGACCGCGCGGACCTTTGCCGGTGTTGTCTTTTTACGTATGAATTTGCTGGCAAGCTTGACCGCATCGATGATTTTTACGTAGCCGGTGCAGCGGCACAGGTTGCGTGCCAGCGCCTTTTTGATTGCGGCCAGATCAGGGTCCGGATTCTGGTCGAGCAGGGTCTTGGTGGCCATAATCATTCCGGGCGTGCAGTAGCCGCACTGGATAGCGCCGGATAATACAAATGCCTCCTGGATGAGATGGGGATTATCAGGCGTTCCCAGTCCTTCCACGGTGATGACATTCGTTCCCTCCAGGTCAACTACTTTCTTCAAGCAGGAACGCGTTGCTTTGCCGTCAACGATAACCGTGCAGGCTCCGCATTGCCCCTTACGGTCGCATGATTGCTTTGTGCCGGTAAGTCCCATCTGTTCTCGCAGCAGGTCGAGAAGTACCAGATCCGGGCTCGCTTCAACCTGGCGTTTCACTCCGTTTACAGTCAAGGTCACACTTTTCATCTGTCTAGCCTCCATTTAATTGATTTTTAGCAAGTAGAAAATAAATATTTTAAACAGTAAATATTTGCCGTTAAAAATATTAATAATAGAGTCTTTGTCAAACAGGAATTTTTAACTAATAATGGCCGGCTTTGTAACGTGTAATGCCCCGGTGCAGCAGTTCGATAATGCCCCGGACCTTCTTTAAAAACTCTTCCCCGCTGCTTCCTAATGCCCTTGAAAAATCTTCTTCTTTAAGTTCTTCAGCCTGTTGAATCGTCTTGCCTTTTATAAGGGAACAAAGGATTTCCACAACGACGTTGGCGGTAGGATCACAGGTGCAGAGATATTTGATGTCATCGATAACATCGTTTAAGACGTTAATATAGATATGCATATAAGCATGGCTGACATGCGAGCATATCCTTATCTTCTCACCAACCGTATCCAGAAAAATAGACGGATTTTCCAGTTCGCCGGTATGCCTGAAACATTCTTTGCATAATCGGCGGTAAAACTTTACAACGAGTGCATCCATTGATGTGTTTTCTATGTCTAAATATAGCTGCGATCTTCAAATATGGTTTGTAACGTATCCATAAAAACACGGCATTCTTCCAGCGTATTGTAAAAATATAGTGAAACACGATAGATCATCCGGTGCTCTGACGGCATTTTTGGCAGCATCCAGCCCTCCCCGTATTTATAATTCAGATAGGAGTGCACGCAGAAAACGCCGTCGCGTATCATGATATTGTCCCTGTCGCTCAATTCCTCAGCAATGCCCATGGCATTGGGGCGTTTTACCTCGAAGGTTAATATCCCTGCTCGCTGACTTGCGTCTTGGGGACCGAGTATCCGGAACCAGCCAGTATCTCCATAGCGCTTGAGGAGCTCTCCGGTCAGGAAATCATTCAAGAGATTCATCTGGTTATTTATCTTCTCCAAGCCGATATTCTGCAGATATGCAATTGCCTTTCCGGCGGCTATCTGGTCGGGATAATTCTGGATGCCGATCTCAAATCTTTCGGGAGGCTCAAGAAGAGAGTAACTATTATAGGTCGTGTCTCCTACCGTGCCGCCGCCCAGTAAAGACGGTGTGATGGCATCAGCGGTATCATCTTCTTCATGAATAGCCTTCCCCAGGTAGTCCTGCTTTCCATATAAGATGCCTACGCCCTTGGGTCCGCACATTTTATGTATGGAAAACGCCATGAAATCAACGTCCAGCTTTTGAACGTCTATTTTCCGGTGGGATGTTGTTTGGGCGGCATCGAGGAGTACTTTAGCCCCATAATTATGAGCGAGTTTAATAATTTCAGCCGCAGGTATGGTGTAGCCGGTTAAATTGCATGTATAAGCCATGCTGACCAGCGCGATCCTGCTGTTCTCCAGCCTTCGTTTAAAGTCATCAAGGTCAAAAGCGCCGTTTTCACTCGTAGCCAAGTGCTCGACATTAATAAAGCCTTTTTTTTGGAGTCGCAACCAGGGCAACAGATTGGAGTTATGCTCCTTATCCGTCAGCAGGACGGCATCGCCCGGTTTGAATCTAAATCCGAGGGCAACGATGTTAATAGCATGGCTGGTGTTCTGGGTGAATATGATCTCTTTTTCCGAACGCGCGTTGATAAACTCTTTGATCAAAGCGCGGGAGCCTTTAATGTCTTTTTCAGGATCTCCCTCGATACGGCCGTTGACTTCTTGCGCAAACCAGTGCCTGCTCCGCGCGCCGGCGCAGCCGGGAAAGCCGCTGTAATACCCGTTAATGGCGTCAATAACCTGCTGGGGGACCAGGGTAGTGCAGGCGCTGTCGAAATAGATCGGGTATTTGCCGTTCCGCCTCTTTTGCAGCGATGGAAAGTCTTCTCTTACCTTATTTATCCATTTGGCGGTTTCCAATAATTTCTCCGGCAGTCCATTGGCGGCTGCCTGATTACACCCCGCCGCAGAGCAGCGGTGAGTAATCAGGCTTTTTAGAGTAAGCGCATAAAATTTAAATCAATAATGCTTACCAGCACGGATTTTTAGCAGGACCGATCCATTCGGCCATCTGTTCGTTGTAGATGATGCGTTTGCTGAACAGCCATTGCCCGTTCACCTTGACCATTTCATCCTCATAGTGCCCGTATGAATTGAGCTGGGCCTTTCGCTCGGGATTATTGTTCCCATAGTGGAACCAGTAGGCCCTCCCTGATGCCTTGTCCCCGTCGATCTTCAGCACTATGTTGGTGATGTTGTGGCGGCCTGTAGCGGGATAAGATGGTCCCTGTGCCTCTTTTACTGCCTCTTCTGCGGGTTCGGCGGGCTTCTCTTGACCTTCAGGAGCCTTTGCAGGCGTGTCTGCGAAGATTTTCCGGATCTCTTCGCGTCCCTGCCATTTCATGCCTACGATATCCAGGATGCCGTCTTCGGTGAATGTCTTTACGTAGGTGTCTGCGTCGCTGAAATCCAGGGCAAACATATAACGGGCCTGAAGATCCTCGATCTGGGCGCGGTCTTCGGCATAACTGATGACGTTGGTTTCCGCAGGCGTGCAGGACACAATCGTTATCAGCGATAAGACTGCAATAGCACTCATCAATGTTTTAATCCATTTTTGCATTTTGGTTCCCTCCTGTTATGTGATGGTTTATAGAAATTTGTTTTTCCGATAAAGTCAGGATATGAAGATACTCTTTATGTGTCAAGACAAAATGCCGGAACACAATAAGCACATAAGAAGATCGGCTGAGCCTCTATACCTTATTTAATATGTCCGATATTTTCTTGAGCCAGTCCGGAATGGCAATCTCCCTGCCGCAGGCATCCGCACAAACGCCGCATTCGTTGCAATTATCAATGCGGTGTTTTTCATTTTTGTAAATAGACCGTGCTGCCTTGAAGTCGTCGTACATAACGGCATCATTGTAGATTTCAAAGAGGCGCGGGATATCAATGCCCTGGGGGCAGGGCATACAGCCGTAGCAGGTCGTACAGGGGACGGGCTTCATCTCGCGGTAAGCATCCCTGACCTGGCTGATGAGCAGTTCCTCTGATATAGTGAGGCTATCAGGTTCAGCGCTGTCAGCCAGGGCTATATTTTCCGCTACATGTTTCATACTACTAATATCGCAAACAACAGTGGCTATTTCGGGGTGGCTCCAGACCCAATGTAATCCCCACTCCGCAAGTGAGCGCTTCTGGGAAGCGCCTGCCCATAGCCTGGCAACTGATTCCGGCGGCTCTCTGGTCAGCCTTCCCCCGAGAAGAGGCTCAGCAGCCACAACCGCCAGCCCTTTTTCAGCAGCGCGTCTGAGTCCATTGACACCCGGCATACGGTCTGCGTCCATATAGCTGTATTGAAACTGGCAAAGGGCCCAGTTATCGTAAACATCCAGAATCTCCCTGAGGACCTGAAAATGGTCGTGAAAGGAGAATCCCAGATGGCCGATTCGCCCTCTACTCACGGCTGCCTCTGCCCAACCCAGTGCATCCAGTTCCTTTAATTTTGGCCATGTCTCCCGGTTTAGACCCCCCAGGAGACAGAAGTCTATCCTGTCAGTGCCAAGCCATCCCAGTTGTGCGTTTAGATAGCGGTCAAAGTCCGGTGAGGAATTGATAAGGAGAGACGGCAGACTGGCGGTAATCTTTATCTTCTGCCGGTAGCCGTCTTGAAGTGCCTGGCTGATGAGACGGGTCAGACGCTCATCAGGATAACCCAGGTTTAGATAATTTACACCGTGGTCAATGGCGAAACGGATAGTCCTGACGGATTCGGCTTCATTGATGTTTTTAACACCAATGCCTAATACAGATACTTCCCAATCCAGCCTGCCGAATTTGCGGTATTTGATTTATGGCCTCCCTTTATAGTGAACGACTTCAATAACTTGGCATCTTGAACATAGCCATTATAGTATATGTCCGGCAGGGGGGCTAAGCCTCCACCCAGGGCGAGGCATGTTCGCCGCTCAGGCAGACTACGATAAAACCATAGGGCTTATCCACCCACCTGGTGATAAGGGGGAGGTGGGGGAAACCCTCAGGGCAGATGGCAAGCGTAGGCGTATTGAATATATGCCTCTCGTGGTCCTTGCCCATGCCCAGCTCCAATTCAGCGCCCAGGTAATCCATGTTATCCGGGTCAAGGCCGACATAGACCAATATCTCCGCTTCCGGGTGGTAGTGGGCTTCGCCGCCGCGATGCCATTTGCCGCACTGGGAGTAAAAGCCCCAGGTGAAATTGACATTGAATCCCTCCAGGTTCTCACCAAAGAGCCATACAGTCTGGTCTCCATTTCCGGGACCAACCCCCATCTTCGAGGGGTACATTACGCCGGCACGGTCAGAAATAAAGGCATAACCAAGCGGGTCGCCGGGGGGTGGGGGGACGTCAGACTTTCGGGCATCGTAGGCCTTCCAGTCAATGTAGGTAATCATCCTTTTTATTAGATGGTCGTATTTTGAACCCTTTGTCTTTGCCTTTTTCGGGACAGGGGTTGCCTTGTAGTCAGGGGCCAGGCCGATATGGTAATGGACTATAGGTCTATCCACACGCCGGTATGTAACCGGCCCGTGAGGCATTCCCCTGGGGATAAGCACTACAGACGGCTCGGTAAAGACATGTTCCTCGGCCTCTTCGCCCAGCTCTATAGATACCTCGGCGCCCAGATAGAGTATATGCCTGCTATCAGTTCCCTCAAAAACCAGGCACTCATCGTAAGGGTGAACCAGCCTCCCTTCAATGGGATGGCAAACGCCGGTGTTCTTAACGAAACCGAAGGAAAAATTGGCGTTGAATCCCTCCATGTCCTTGCCTTCCATCCAGAAGAGCGGGTCCGGATATAGGCCAGGCGGGCTCTTCCTGGCAATCAGCGGTTTTATCAGATGGGCATACTCTTTCTTGGCCATTTTAATGCTCCTTTCCATAAAATGAGGATACCATATCCTATAGTGAACGCAATAAATTAAGTAGTCATGGGTCTCTTTTCAGAGGCGAAACGCTTTGAGAATATCGAATGTCGAACAGGGAATTTCGAATTATGAAGTTTAACCCTTTCAATATTCGATATTCTGAAATCGTTATTCGATATTGTCTTTTTTATCATATAGCCATACTCTCTGCGATATATAAATCAGAATACCAGCGTGCCCATTTAACCAATGCGTTCACTATAGTCCAGCTTAAGACACCAGTCAAGAGTGCTATAGTTGACAAAGTACCAGCCGGGTGCTACTTTGGGGACGTCACCGAGTTAAAAAGTATATTGACGACTTAGAGTCTCTTCAACAACCAAGCCTTAGCAAAAGGAGGTAAAAATCCTATGGCCAAATCAAAACTAGAGAAATATATCAAGAGAGACATGAAAGTCCCCGGAGGAATCCAGCAGCGTCACCTTGAGGTTAAAAGCCCGGTGCTCGGCCTGTCCAGTGACAAGAGCCTGGGCAATAAGGATTTCTCCTTAAGCTGGTGGCCCATCTCTGAGCCGTTTGAGATGGTTTCGGAACCCCACGCCCATGACTTTGACCAGTTCCTCATATTTGTCGGGGGAGACATAAAAAACATGACGGACATTGGAGGCGAGGTGGAACTAACCCTGGGCGAAAACAAGAAAGAGCTGAAAAAGTTCTTGTTCACCACAGCCACCACAGTCTATGTTCCCGCGGGATTGCTGCATGGCCCGCTAAATTTCAAGAAAGTGAATGACCCTAATAAGCCTATCCTGTTCCATGACCTTTTCTTTTCCCGTGAGTATAAGAGGAAAGAGAAAAAGTAATGAAAAGCGGCTTTTTTTAATGGGGGTATAGTTTCCGGTTTTGTCGATCTTTTCAAGACGACATCTAATCTTTGCGTTGCCGATGGGCTGATTTTTAAGGGTTTAATAAGCTATTCCCCTATAGCAACTAACCATTCTGCTATAGTCCAGTGGCGTAAACCCTTAAAAATCAGCCCATTGCTAATCTAAGGTGGAGTTTATATGAGATGTCGTCTTTCAAAGACCGACAAAACCTCCGATAGTTCTTCTTTTTTATTGACGCCATATTCCTTGGCAGCTTCAGCTAGATTTGAGGACCCTGATCGGAAGGGGAACAGGCTCAAATACTCTTAAGACGTGCTTGATTCCTACCAGATTATAATCTATACATGCTTCCGGGATATGATAGGAAAAACATTATGAACATCCGATGGTATATGATTTTTATCCTGACGGTTAGTCTCTGTGGGACGGTCTTTGGAGCGAATTCCGATGTGCCCCAGGATTCCGAGGCCCATAGGCTTCCCGAGATCACGGTGACGGCACCCAGGACCCCGGACTACACAGTACTTCCAGAGCGGGATTTGATTGAAAGACCAATTACCGAATCACCCGGGCTGGATACTGCCATCAGCGTGGTTGGACGCATGGAGATTGAGGAACAGAATTCCTATTCGATAGTAGATGCCGTGAACTACATATCCGGGGCCTGGACAGAGACCAGGGGTCGGAAAGAGAAACAATTCTTCTCTGTGCGGGGACAGCGGTATCCATATCCTGGATATCTCATAGACGGGGCATGGTTTCGCGAGTTCGACGAGATAAAATATTATCTCAGTGCCAAGAACTTTGATCGGATCGAGATCCTGCGGTCAAGCAGCGCGATTATTTTGGGCCCCGGAGGGCTTACAGGCATGGTAAACCTTATTCCCCGAACTTACGACAGGAAAGAGACCCATGCCGAGGGCATTTACGGTACGCATAACAGTTTCCGCGGAAACATGGTCCACGGCGGTCAAGGAAAGAACTACAATTACGGCCTTAGTGTCGGGTATTTTCACACGGATGGTGCAAGTGAAAGAAACGCCGTAGAGAACATGATAAATCTCTATGGCCGTATTCAATACCAGCTGAACAGCGACCTTGACCTTTCATGGACAAACTACATGCTGCATGGCGACAGGGAGCTTCAGCTGGCACTTCCACCCGCAACCAAAACCTTACAGACACGCAGGGAAAGCTTTGATCCGATGCAGACTTACGTAACAGTAGTCAAACTGCGTTACGAACCGGATAAAAGTCAGGCAACAGAATTGATCGCCAATTACGGGAGCAGACGTTTTGACGGTCATTCCGCTGGCAGTGCGGACTGGCTGGAGCAGGATTATGAATACGGTGCCACAATCATCCACAGTCATGAGCTAAGCGCCAAGAATATCCTGCGTATTTCCGGTCTATTCCACCGATGGATCACGCCTACTGGAAAACGGTTTTATGTGGGTAATCCCGGCGACATTCGGACATACTCCGGCGCTATCGTTGACGAGCACGAGTTTGGCAGATTTAACGCAAGTCTTGGCTACAGATACACCAGGGAGCATATCGAAGAGTTCGGCGGATTCAATGTGGAGGGAACTGCCGGACCGCTTGCATCGGTGAAGGTAAATGATGAGTGGAGTGATCCCCTGCACGCGCTAAATCTCGGAGCATCCCTTGAGTTTACCAGTGCTCTGTCCTTGCTCGGGAACGTTTCCTGGGGTCAGCTCGCTGCGCAACCCGGCATGATTGATCTGAATCTTAATCAACCAGGCGCGGAAGACCGCTATAAATTTGACCTTGGAGTCAGGTGGCGTTGGGAATCATTTGGAGAACTAGGCCTGACAGGCTTCTATACGCGCCGTGAGGACGCGGCCATGGTCAGCCAGACTACAGTGCTAGTTGACGATGAGCCTTATGCCCTTTTTACCACTGACGACCAGGAGAATTACGGATTTGAAATGGATCTTCGAACCCGTCGTTTTTCCAGCGGTCTCCAGCTTTTTATTAACACAACACTAATGTGGACAAGACGAACAATGAAGGGAGAATGGGTGGATGACCGTGAGGTCCCGGAGATAATCATGGGTGGAGGATTGTTATACGACAGGAACAGTCTGTCCCTGTCTCTCTATGCAAAATATATTTCGGAATATGAGAATGAACGCTTCCTCCCTCCCGGTTCTCCTCCGGCGCCGCTGGGGGCCTTTATCGACCTTGCAGGTCAGGTGTCATACACATTTAAAACAGATACGGAGATCTTCGTTAGGGTTGAGAATATAACGGATGATGAATATTCCACAGTTGCAGGATATCCCCATGAAGGGGCGCTGTTCTACATGGGTGTTAAAAAAGCTTTTTATTGACACAAATTGCGACTTCCATATAATCGATAGAAAAAGGTGGTATCAATTATCAAGACCTTTTAACAGGAGGTAGTGAAATGAAAACCAGGAATGTCATTTATAACCCTCTTTTCCGCCTGTTGATGATTTTTTGTCTCTTTATTTCAATCCATACTGCGGGCTGCTCCCGGGAGAGTCAGGAGAATCAGGCAAAGGGTATCCTTGAAAAGTCAGGCGTCAAAGGCGGGTTTATTGTCCATCTTAGCTGCGGTGACGGTATTCTGACCGAGGCCCTTAAAAAGAACGACAGTTACCTTGTTCACGGGCTGGATTCAAATATGGATAATGTAACAAAGGCCAGAGAGCATATCGCATCAAAAGGGAAATATGGTTCAATATCTGTGGATCGCTTAATCGGGAACCTTTTACCCTACACGGACAACATGGTCAACCTGATTGTGGCAGAAGATCTGGGCGACATCTCTCAAGACGAAGCGATGCGCGCCCTCACACCCAATGGCGTGCTGATGACAAAGGGAATGTTCGGATGGAAAAAAACCGTCAAACCTTGGCCGGCAGAAATGGATGAATGGAACCAGTATCTGTACAATGCCGGGAACAACCCGGTTTCAAAGGACTTAATGATCAGTCCTGTAAAACACTACCAATGGGTCGGCAGCCCGATATGGGCTCGGCACCACGACACAACGGCCAGTTTGAGCGCCCTGGTATCGGCCAATGGACGCATATTCTACGTTATGGATGAAGGCCCGCTGGAATCCGTTCAGTTGCCGGCTGAAAACTACCTGGTGGCCCGGGATGCCTTCAACGGCACCATTCTATGGAAACGACCTATTCCGGAATGGCAGGACCATTTGTTCCCTTTGAAGAGCGGACCCGCTTACCTTCCGCGGCGCCTGGTGGCTGCCGGAGACCGGGTATATGTCACTCTTGGAATTAACGCGCCATTAAGCGAACTGGATGCAATAACAGGTGAGGTCCTTCGCACCTTCCCTGAGAGTGAGGAGACTTCGGAAATAATCCTTTCGGGCAAGACCCTTTTTCTTGTTATCGGACGGCCTGATAAAACCACAAAAAATTTCACATCGAAAAAGACGTATGTCTGGGACAGGGCGGAAGAAGCGAGAACCGATTGGGCCTGGAGTAAAGAGCCCGGATGTATCATGGCCCTGGACATGGAGAGCGGCAAAGCAGAGTGGACAAGAGAATATCCGGTGGGTCCCCTGTCCCTGTCAGTGGACGAGAAATCGGTCTATTTTTATGACGGATCCAGATTGATCGGTCTGGACCGAAGCAGTGGAAAAGAAAAATGGCATTCCGATCCCATTCAAACCAAGAAGTACGATACGGCCTATGCGCCCAGGCTGGTGGTTTCCGATGACGTTCTGGTATTTTCAATCGGGTCACAAGCGGTTTTCGGACCGGGATCAATGGTGGCATTTTCCGCCGAGAATGGTAAAAAACTCTGGGAGGCGCCGCAACCCACATCGGGGCATTATTCGCCGGAAGATATCTTTGTTATCGACGGCCTGGTCTGGACCGGCAATACTGCGTGGGGACAGGCGGACGGAAAATTCATTGGTCGGAACCTTCACACAGGAGAGGTCGTGAATGAATTTCTCTGTGATGTGGATATCTACTGGTTCCATCAACGCTGTTATCCCAGTAAGGCCACGGAAAAATACATCATCCCTTCCCGCACCGGTCTTGAATTCGTGGACCTGGAAAAGGAGCACTGGGACATTAATCATTACACCCGGGGAGGATGTTTTTACGGTGTCATGCCAAGCAACGGTCTTGTCTATACTCCGCCGAACGCATGCGCCTGTTATTTAGAGGCGAAACTGGAAGGTTTCAACGCCCTTGGCGGAGCCTTCGAATCCGAACCCGACCTGGAAAAGGAATCGAAAAACAATCGTCTGGAGAAAGGACCGGCATATGATGCAGCCATCACGGATGACTCCGGTCCAGGGGACTGGCCGACCTATCGGCACGACGCAAAACGGAGCGCGTACACATCTTCAGAGGTCCCATCTGATGTTGAATCCAAATGGAGTATTAAGCTGGGAGGCAGACTGAGCAGCCCGGTTGTCGCCGGTAACCGTATGTATGTCGCACAAGTGGACGCCCACGCGGTATATGCCATCGATGCAACCGAAGGGAAGATATTATGGAACTATACCACGGGAGGCCGTGTGGATTCGCCGCCGACAATATACCAGGGACGAGTGCTCTTCGGTTCGGCCGATGGATATGTGTATTGCCTGAACTCGGCGGACGGAGCCCTTATCTGGCGTTTCCGCGCGGCTCCCATGGATCGCCGCATGATGTACTTAGAACAGCTTGAGTCTGTCTGGCCCGTGCACGGAAGCGTCCTTGTCCAGGACGACAGGGTCTATTGTGTGGCGGGACGAACGATGTTCCTGGACGGAGGCATTCGCCTGCTGCAGCTGGATCCCAAAACCGGGGAGAAATTATCGGAAATTGTTATGGATGAAATCGATCCCAATACCGGCAAAGACCTGCAGAGCCTGGTTCAAAGTCTGGATATGCCGGTTGGATTATCCGATATCCTTTCAAGCGACGGAAAGTATATTTATATGCGATCCCAGCAATTCGACATGGACGGAAAGCGCACGTATATCGGGGTCCGGGATGTGAGGGACCAATCGGGCGAAGGCGCCCATGTTTTCTCCCCGATCGGATTTCTGGATGACTCGGATTTCTACAGGTCTTATATGATGTATGGAAAGAGCGTAAAGGGCGGATGGGGAAGCTGGGAGATAATGGCCAAGGTAACCCCTGCCGGACGTTTGGTTGTTGTCGATGAGGACACAGTCTATGGATATGTTCGCAAACAGGAATTCCTGAGCGAGTCGATCGTTCAGGAGTACCATCTCTATGCCGCGGAAATGTCAGGGGATCGAAAATCCATAGAGAAGATAACCGCGCCCCCCAAGCAGCCAGTAAATGCCTTTGATAAGGGCCTGTTTAACTATGCCGGCGACTGGAAGCTCAGGCAGGGGATACCGAAAGATGAACAGACTGCGGTCCAGTTCAAATGGCAGATCGACGAACCCTCTCTTCGGGTTAAGGCCATGGTTCTGGCGGACAAGACGCTATTTGTGGCGGGACCGCCTGACATAATAAGTGAAGAGGAGGCATTTTTCGCAATGGATGACGAAGCCGTGCGCAAAAAACTTGCCGAGCAGAGCGAATTGCTCCGAGGCAAGGAAGGCGGCCTGATATGGACGGTATCTGCCATA
>JAFGDF010000335.1 GCA_016932235.1 Deltaproteobacteria bacterium
CCTGCAGCAAGACTTGTCGACGAGCTCAAGTCGAGTCGCTGCCGGGAATCATCCAAATGTTAAGGAATATACTTATTTTGAAACGCTCGCTAACCCCGCAGCAAGCAACGGGGAATGCGCTTGCTCTGCATTTTCAATTTTGGACAGCAAAGAATTCCACCCTTCTTATAACTTTTACAGGTTCCTTAATGCTCCGGGCCATAATTTCTGTGAGGTATTCATTAAAAATCCCCCTCTTTCCCCCTTTACAAAGGGGGAGAAATATGCTTCTCCTCCCTTTTACAAATGGATGCCGGGAGGGATTTCGCGGAACTCAATGAGCGCCACCATATTTATGCCGGGATGTACTTGGCCTCAAAATTATAATTAAAATTTCAGTCAAATAGCAATACGTAAAAAGTATTAAAAAATACCGCCTATCTAATGAATTTTCACTAGGAGAATGTCGGACTTTGCCCGGCATTCTACAAATAAGATTTAGGTTTTATCTTTTTTTGGCGATATTTATATTCGGTCTTACTCATTGCAACCGGGAAATGGGAAAATACAACTTTTTGAAATAAAATCATTTTTCTAAATCTTTACAGCAGTCTGCCGGCCAAAGTACGACAGACTGCCAGGAGCCTTTCCTGCGATCAGAACCGGTATTCTATCCCTGCCGTGTATAGATTCCTTTCATAATCATAGATGCCTATGCTGGAATCATTCCTGATCCTGGCATACTGTATAATAAAGCTGGTATTTCTGTGAAATTCCCAGGTAATCCCTGCCGAAATGCTGTATATTGAGTCCTCCCTCGGGATATTGAACCAGAAGTTGGTATTTTTATATTCCTGGTCGGTTACCTCTCCGCCCGCCTGAAACTTTACATTATCTTTCAGTGGGACGATAACACTCGCGGAAAACCTGTGACTGTCGACGTCCCAGTTCGGACCGTCCGCGTCCAAATCGGTAAACTGGTACCTGAGGTTCAGGAAAGATTCTTTCCTGAACAGCCATATCCAGCTCAGGGACGCGCTCAATCCGCTTGAGTCCCTGTCATCCACCGGATTCAACGCCGCCCTGTAATACTCGTTGTCGGCAAAGCCGGCGAATATCTCCAGGAGCTGATTATCCTTCAGCCCCAGCCTCACCATGGGACCGACATTCAGGGATCTCGAGTACTTTTTATAGCTCGGACCCCTGACAAGGGAATGTGAATATGATGTGGCCAGGTTGAGGGTATATTTGCCGAAATTATACCCGGGAGTTATAGATACGTTGTTTGAGAGGGAGTCGTGGGTATGGACATTTTTCTGGTGCAGGCTCGATGATATGCCGTACTGGCCGCTGAAAAGCCACGGCCCTTTCAACCTTGGGGCGTATGATATCCTGAAAGACGAGTTCAAAACGCCGCTGCTCTCGTTGGTGATACCTGTCGCGAAAACATCATCGGTTGGCTTGAGAACCATATTGTCGTCGTACTGTCCGAATACGCTCACAGCGAAACGGAAGGGTTTTTCAAGGTATATCTTCTTTTCCAGGGCGTCATAGTATTGTCTCGCGAATCCCGCGAGATTCGATTGAGGATCTGTCTCTATGGCGCTCTCAAAACGGTCCCTCGCCATTTTTAACTCATTCTGCCCCATGTATGTCATGGCGATCTGGATATCCACGGCCTGGGAAATGGCAGGATCCAGGGATTTCGCGTTTTCAAAGGATTCCACCGCACCCGGCCTGTCTCCTTTTTCCCTGAGAGCAATGCCTTTCAGAAATGCCGTCTTCGCCGGAGCAATATTTTCTCTTTCCGCGACCCCTATCCACTCCATGGCCTCATCAATTTTTCCTTCCTGCATGCATACGTCAATAAGCTCAACCAGTGCTTCCTTGATCCTGGGAGTCAGGGTGACCGCATCCCTTAAATTTGGGATGGCCTTCCCGTATTCCAGGACCTGTTTGTAGGTCAGGCCCAAAAAAAAGGCCGCTGTAGAAGATTGGGGATCCTCCTGCCGGGCCCTTGTTAAGGTTTCAATGGCCTTTTCATAATTTCCCTGTTTGTAAAGATCTATTCCCTCCTGGATGAGGTCCTTCTGCTGACAGAGTGCGTATGGATGCACAGAAAATATGATTGAGCATAATAAAGAGATAAAGAATAAAACCTTTATCGATTTTTTAATCATTATAACCTCCTGTGTGTCACTACTCGATAACCTGACAAATGAATCCTTACTGAAAGGATGGATGCCGGCATGATTCATTGTCAATATTTATCAAAAAATTCAATAAATTAGACAGATTAACTGTCGATCGGATCATAAGCTTTTTTCCGGGTTCTGTCAAGAGGAATCTATTAACCCGATTACGCCGTCTCATCGCGGGGAGACTTCTGCCGGCTTATAATGATCCGCATGGATTCCCCCGGCTTCAGACCTGCCGGGGCAGGCTTATCGCGCTTCGCTTGTCCGGAATGACGGAGGAAGTTTGTCATTCCGCGGCTCGTCCGCGGAATCCAACCTTTGGAGATGTGGATCCTGCGGCCTGCCCTGTGCCTGATCCAGGGTCAAAGCCGCAGGATGACACAGGGTCTGGGATAATGTCATATGACACTTCATGATTCTGCGGTTCGATATTGGATATTCAATATTTAATGTATTTTGGAGGGACGCGCGCCGTCGCGTCCGCCTGTTTCGGCCATGACCGAGCATGGCCCTCCATTAAATCCCTCCCCGCCTCCCTTTACAAAGGGAGGTGAACCATTTCTCTTTGATAGGAGAAAATCCCCCCTTTTTTAAAGGGGGGCAGGGGGGATTTCATAATATAATCAAGATAATTTTATCACTGGTGGGAAAATAACGTAAGGCCCCTGGCCAGCCCTTTAAACCGGTAAACAGCCGCGCCGCCCTCACCGGAAGCGGTGAGATAGACCTCATCGGTACCCGGTTTAAAGGCAACATTGGTGCTCCTTAAAAATTTTCCCTGATCACGCCCTGGAACCAGCACGTTGGCCAGGGGAATACCCATTTTGTTCAGGATAAGGACCCTGCCCTGAAATATAACGCACTGGTACAGGTTTCCCGCTTCATCCATTGCGTTGGAATCAGGCCCTCCCGGACACCCGGTAAAGCGCCAGGGGATCTTTGTGCCCTCTATGGGATCCAGCTTGATGCTGTCGGGCTGAAAATTAAGACAAACCAGCTGGTTTCGGTTTGTCTCCGAAACCCATAGACTGTTGCCGTCAGGCGATAATGCCACACCGTTGGGGGTCACCAGATTTTGAAATACCGGTTCAACACCCTTGAAATCCGCTGAAAAACGGTAAACCCCGCCGGTGGCATCCGCGATGGTGCCTGTCCAGTCCGTGACGAAAAGGTTGCCGTGCCTGTCAAATACCAGGTCGTTCCCGGCCTGCGGTTTTCCCTGGTATCTGGCTTCTATCTCAACCGGGTTGCTTCCATCAGGTGAAATCGCGATGAATTTTCCGGATATGCAGGCCAGAAATAACCGACCGTCTTTGTGAATGGCAATGCCATCGGGCATAAGCCCTTCCTTTGCAAAGACGGTGCTGACCTTTTTATCCGGTGTAATCTTCAGGATGCGGCCGTCAAAAATCGAGGATACGAACAGGTTTCCTTCCCGGTCAAAGGCAGGGCCTTCAAGAAAGACCGCGGGATTAGTATCAACCTGGAGCCAGAGTTCGGCCGTGATGGCAGGAAGTCCTGCAACGGTTGGCGGCAAAGGCACAGGGGATACGGGTGACTGCGCCATGGCTAAGGCCGGCAAAATTGCAAAAATCATGAAAACCAACAATCCCACTAATAGATTCTTTTTCATTTCACTCTCCTTTATTAATGGTTGTCCGTAATCCAGGAGCATGGAGGACAAAGTCTGGCAGGCTCCTGATCTTTTGCAGCGGTAGGGGATTTTCCGCAAACAGCTTTTCAGCGCATGATACCCGGCAGAAAAGTTACTATGCCGGGAAAAAGTATGAGCAATGCAGTTGCGATAACATCGCAAACAATAAACGGCAACGCTGCCTTGTACACATCGGTCATTGACGTGTCCGCGGGTGCAACGCCCTTCATTACAAAACAGATCATGCCGAATGGAGGAGTGGTCAATGCGATCTCGATGTTGATAAGCATCAAAATGCCGAACCATATATCATCAAATCCTAATGAGCGGATCACCGGCATATAGACCGGCAGCGTGATCATCATGATGGCAATCTGCTCCATGAAGGTGCCCAGTATCAATGTGGTCACGAGCATTCCCAGGAGAATCACTATTGGAGAAACATCCGCCTTGGTAATCACCTGTATGAGTTCCCTGCTCACGCCGCTGAAAGCCAGGATCTGGCTGAAGGCTGTTGAACCGGCAATGATCAGGAACACCATGGCGGTAACCTCCACGGCTCCCATGGCGGCAGCGCCGAGCATCTTGCGGTCTAACTTCCCATAGATTGCGCTCAGAACCAGGGACATGAATGCACCCAGGGCAGCGGCCTCTGTAGGTGTGGCGATGCCGAAGAATATGCTGCCCAGAACGGCTATAATAATCGACAGCAAAGGAAGGGCGTATCTGGCGGTGTTATTTATCTTTTTTGCCAGTGACTTGCGGTCCACGACATAGCCTGGGGCCATAGAGGGTTGAAGGACGCTCCTTCCGATAATATAGCTTAGATAAAGGACGGCTATTAACAGCCCCGGGAGAATGCCCCCGATCAAAAGCTTGCCGATGGAAATCTTGCCCAGACTGCCCAGAACGACAGCAAGAGCGCTGGGCGGTATAATCATCGCCAGTCCGCCAACGCCCATTATGGGGCCGATTGCCATGGACTTATGGTATCCCCGCTTTTGCATCTCCGGAACCAAAAGGGTGCCCAGTGTTCCCGAGGTGGCTATCGTTGAACCTGAAAGGGTAGCGAAAATCGTTCCGGAAATAAGTGTCAGGACACTCAGCCTGCCGGGCATTCGGCCCATCCAGCTATCCATGACATCGATGACGCGCTTGGCCATACCCGAGTGGAACATGATAGTACCCATCAGGATGAACAACGGCACTGGCGCGATCACAAACTTGCTCACTGAGCTGAACATGCTGACGGATATCTGCTGGATGCCATTGGGTCCCATGAGGTATAGCGTACCGAGAAGATTAAACAGCAGGAATGCAAAAGCGACGGGGATGCCGCTCAGCAGTATCACCATAAGCATTGCAAGCATAAGTAAAAGAGTGATGCCCCAGTCCATTGATCCTCCTTGTGACGCAAACTTCCATGCTATCGTCTTCTGCTTTGCCCTATATACTGATAGATCCTTTTCAAAGATTGAATAAAAAGCAGAAAAAACCCCACAGGAACAATGAAAAAAACCGCAAACTCCGGAATGGTATAGTATTTTTGGATGGTAATATGATTCTGGAACAGGTATATCGTGTAATGGGCGCTGGACCAGGTGATCACCAGACACACCACGGCCATCACAAATGAGGTTAAGGCCTCGACAATGGCGCGAACTTTTGGCCCCAAGGCGTTAAGCGCCGCGTCCAGTCTCACATGTTCATCTTTCTGCAGGACCCAGGTGGCGGCAAGAAAGGTTATGAACAGCAACGCGTATTCGGTGGCTTCAAAAACCCATTTGAGAGGCGTATTGACGGCATAGCGCATGATCACGTCCGAAGATATGGCAAGTGCCATCAAAACAAGCATCGCCGCTGCCAGATAGCACAGGTACTTAATGATGATATCGAATACCCGGTCTGCGGCTGAAAAAAATTTCATCACTGTTTTAACCTCTGGCAGCTAAAAATTAAAAGGTTCTTCTCCAATTTAGTTGAAGAAATCAGCCAAAAATATACACCAGGCTTATATCTAGCCTGATGGCTGAAAATCGCGGCATGGGGATAATTAATCACCCTGCCTAAAAATGGGGGACGGAAATCTTCCATCCCCAGCCAAAATCCACCATCAAATCTGAGACAATATAGTAATGGTGCCGGATTTTGGCAAAACCCTAGCCACCAGCTAGGTGCCAGATGCAAGGCGCCAAGAAGCGACGACTGAGGCGTATAAGTAATACGCCGCAGGGAGGAGTGCTCGCAGGCAACGCAACAGATGGCGCCTTGATGGTGGATCAGGGCCAGCATTCCCGGATCAGCGCCGCTGAAAGCGCAATCGGGTTCCCTTTCCCTTATGATATGCCAGGGCCGGGCTCCGATTACTTGGACATTAACGGCCGAAGCGCGGCGGCTTCGGGCGCCTTCTGAAGGGTATCTTCCCAGCTGGCGTCCGCAACCACTTTCAAAAGGTACTTTTCGTTCTCGGGTGACAGCTTATATACTTTAACGCCGGCCTTGCCGATAAGCTCCCTGTCCTTCGTAACATAGTCGGGATATATCCTGGTTGAATCGATTTCAAGTTGTTTGCCTGCTTCCGTGATCACCCTGCGTTGCTCATCGGCCAGGCTGTTCCATTTGGCAAGGTTGACCCAGACACCGGTGGGCGAAGTGTTAAATGCCGGACCCCAGACATATTTGGTGACCTCTTCGAGTTTGTGGTCTGATATGCCCAGGGTGGGAAACCCGTAACCCTGGATCATGTTTCTTTCCAGGGCCGTATAGACCTCGCTCATTTCAGTCCTGATAATGGCCCCGCCCAATTTTTTGATAATGGCATCATAGGCCGGTGTCGAACGCAGTTTCAAACCGGTGAAATCGACCTTGTCCAGCTCGATGTTCATGTAGAAATTAAAGTATGGTTGAAGTCCTAACCTGAATAGATAATGGACCCCGGCTCTGTCTCGGTGAAACTTGTCCATCATGTCATAAGCGCCGGACTCTCTCTCCTCCATGGGGGTGAGTTGTGAGAGATTCATCGCCCTGGCCTCCGGAACCGCGCCTGTATGATAGACGGCTGCGCTGTAAGCCATATCCACCAAACCTTTCCGCAACGCATCAAATCCGTCAAAAGCAGCGAAAACTTCCGGCCCGCCCACGAACTTGACGCTCAGGTTCACCGCTTTTCCCTTTTCATTGACCAGATCATTGAACATGTGCATGAAAGGGTCGGTTGAAAAGGTGTCGGGTATCCAGGCCGACCAGATCTTGAGTTCGACCGGCTTTATATCAGCCGCCCGGGCAGGCCCTGCCGCCACGAAAAAACATACCAGCAAAACAATCCACGTCATCTGCAGAACTTTCTTCATAACAAATACCTCCTTTGTTAAAAGGCTGGATGAAAGTGTAATGATAAGATCTTGCTTTCATGTAATATATTATAGATAACGCCGGATCGCAAATCAATAAAAAAGAACTCCCCATACCGCGATCTTTATGCAATTTCCTAACAGGACATTAGTGGCTCAGAATGACAAAAAAATCTCCTATTGAAATTCATAATTGTACCGTATATAATGTTTTACAAATCTCATCATTTAGAAAGCTGTACGGGCCCCCGCCTGTTCCGTTAGATTGTGTTGATTAAATAACATAACATCTTGTCATAGAGACAATCTGTACATCATAAAAAAGGAGGAAGTCATGAAGGCGCGCGTCACCAGTCAATGTATGGGAGATCGTAACTGCAATAAATTGTGCCCCGAAGTGTTTCAGTATGATGAGGATCAGCTTCTCTCAGTGGTTCAGTTTGATGTGATTCCGGAGAAATATGAAGATCTTGTACGCCAGGCGGCCGACGAGTGCGGGGCCGACGCCATAGAAATCGAAGAGTAATCCCAAACTATTTGCCTCTGAATAAGACAAAGGATCGCGTATGGTAAAATTCCGTGACAGCCAAACCGCTCGCAACCTGATGTTTTCTTTTGCGGGCGAATCCCAGGCCCGTAACCGCTACACATATTTTGGGCGCCGGGCATTTGAAGAGGGATTTGTTCAGATTGCCGACATATTCGAGGAGACTGCCAATCAGGAGTGCGAACATGCCTTGCGGTTTTTTAAGTTTTTTAACGGCGGAGAGCTTGAGATCACCGGCAGTTTTCCATCCGGCGTTATCAAGGGCACTTACGACAACCTGTTGGCGGCGGCTGACGGCGAACGCCTGGAACATACCCGGCTTTATCCCGGTTTTTCCCGGACGGCACGCGATGAGGGTTTTGAACGAGCAGCTGAAACATGGGACGCCATCAGCGTTTCCGAGCGTCAGCATGAAAAGAGATACCGGGATCTGGCTGCAAACCTGCTGGCCGAACGTGCCTTTGCCCGGGAAAAAGAGACCGTATGGCGATGCCGGAATTGCGGCTATCTGCATATCGGCACTGAAGCTCCGAAAAGGTGTCCCGCCTGTGTCATGCCCCAGGGATATTTCGAGCTGTTGGCCGAAAACTGGTAAAAGTCGCCTATCAATATAAAATCAACACATCGGGATTTTAGTAATTCGGATAGTCAATCAATCTGATATCCCAAAATCCACCATCAAATCTAAGACAATATAGTAATGGTGCTGGATTTTGGCGTAACCCTGGCCACCAGCGAGGTGCCAGATGCAAGGCGCCAAGGAGCGACGACTGAGACGTA
>JAFGDF010000336.1 GCA_016932235.1 Deltaproteobacteria bacterium
AAAAGCCTTCTTCGGCATCCTTTGTAATGATATTAATAACGGCGCCTATCGCGTTGTCACCATAAAGCACGGCGCCTGAACCGTAAAGCACCTCGATCCGCTCAATATTGTCCATGGGTATAAGGGACCACCTTATGCCTGACTGATCAATAGGATTAACCCTGCGGCCATTGATCACCACGGCGACGTGGCGATCGGCGGTCTCCCCAAAACCCCCGATATCAACCATCTGGTTATTACCGTTTCCATTCAGATCCCTGATGGATATTCCGCCGAGCTTCCTGAGTGCGTCCGGTACTGTTTGTGCGCCGCTGCTTTTTATCTCATCTGCGGTAATAACAGACACATGGGCCGGGATTTTATCAATCTCCCGCTCAAACCTGGTCCCCGTAACGACTACTTCTTCCATGGTGACAGCCCTCTCATCGGCCTTTCCCTGAGCAGGGCTCAACCCGGGCATTAATAAAAGCATAAAAATTAGCACTATGAACATCTTCTCCTTCATCTCATCTTCTCCTTTCCTGATATATTGAATTTTCGCCTGGCCCGGAAATAAAAATCCCCGGACCGATTATTTAGATCGATCCGGGGATTGCCCTTTTTTATCCTCAAGATCCGGCAGCCTGCCCCAGTCCACGGAGGCGACTCCTGGTATCCGGGCAGGTTTTCTGACTTCCCTCCCCTTTTAACGGCCTTCCCAGGCAGGACAAGCATGACTTGTCATGATAAAAATATCCCAGTGGCTCAAAAATGCTAAAAGAGTTCTCTTCCCTGTATAAAGAAAAGAGGAGGGTTACAGCGGCGGGTCCGTTCCCGACTTTAACGGGATTCCCTCTCAAGCTCCTGAAGAAGCACCCGAACAGTATTTATCCCTAAGATAAAATCACAGATAAGTCAAGAGAAAATGATCGGCACCAGCAATTCTCATTCTGAAGCAGATCCGGAGTTGAACTGCTGTGAGAGTGGCATCTTGCCACGAATTTTCGCGGCTTGGAAGCAGCTCCCACATGAATGGGTTCTTCAGAAACAGGCTGTTTCTTGAGGGACACTAATTAAGGGAACAAGGAATTCGAAAAAATCTTTTCGGCCCCGTGTCAAAATTCAGATTGATATACTCCGAGTGCTTTTTTACCCAGCGCTTATAACGTCCCGATAAACTGGGATCCCTGATGACCCAGTTTTCCCCAAGATATTTCAGCTCTTCTATGATCCGCCAGTACAGATGCATTCGAATCTCTCCTTATTTTTCAATTCCCTCACGTGCCTGAACACCGCCGGCATAGTAGTGCTTTATCTCTTTCATCTCAGTAACCAGGTCCGCCTTTTCCATTAACTCGGGGTCGGCATACCGCCCTGTGATGACAAGCTCAACATCTGCGGGCCTGATATCTATCAGTTCAATAAGATCTTCGACCTTTAAAAGTCCGAAGAAAACGGCGATATTGGCCTCATCCAGGATCACAAGCTGATATTTCCCGGACAGGATGGCTTCCCTGGATTCTTCAAACCCCAATCTGCTCAACCTGAAATCTTCACCTCCCGGTTTCCCGTTAATAAAACATTTTGTGCCGTATTGTCTTAGCGTAATGAGATCGGAATACCTTTCAATGGAATGCAGTTCACTGTATTCCATGCCCTTTAAAAATTGCGCAATATACACCCTCAGGCCGGCGCCGACCGCCCTCAAGGCCAGACCCAGAGCGGCCGTTGTCTTGCCTTTTCCATCTCCTGTATAAACCTGTACATAGCCTTTCATTAAAATCCTCCAAAATTGGATGCTGTACATTATTAATGGTCTCAAAATAGATCAAAAATAAAAGAGACCATATCTATGAAAAAAATTATGGTCAAGGGAAAAACTCAAGACGTTTCGATGGGGTATAATGAAAAGTCCGGATAATCGAAATCGGGATCGCAATCGAAAAAAAAGACACTTGGACACGAAAAGCTTGATGTCTACTGTCTTTCAATCGGTTATTGTGTGAAGGAAGATCCCGCATTCTATGGATTTAATAAATCGATTCCGATCCCGATAGCGATTTCGATACAGAAGAAACTAAATCCCAACAAGCGGATGCACTGGAAGCGCTTTCTTCGCGCCAGTATCCCTTGACGTTATTTGGAAAGGCGGATCTATCTAACAATACACTTCTTGACCCATGGTTCTGCCACAGATTTAAAATCCATGAGTTCGTCGCGGTTAAATCCGGGATTTCGGCCTGCCAGTAACTCCGGGTGAAGCACATGGGTATCCTGAAAGGGCTGAAGGGCATAGAGATTGGCGCCTTTTATCAATCTGGCGATATCTTCTATGATCCGCTTATCAACAAAACCCCTGACGCAGGTTGTCCTGAATTCGTAGTCAGGCGCCGATTTCATAATGGTCGAAATGCTTGAAAGAAGGTCGTCGGGATTGCAGTCTTTCTTGATGACCGGATGATAGTGAAAGGGATCCGTCTTAATATCCATGGCCACATAATCCACCAACCCCTGTTCGAGCAACTTTTTCAAATGATCCGGTTTGCTTCCGTTTGTATCGAGCTTAATGGAATATCCCAGACCCTTGATCATTTCGCATAGCCGGGGAAGATCTTTCTGGAGAGTGGGCTCTCCACCTGAAATAACCACACCATCCAGAAAATCCGTCCTGTTTCTAAGAAAATCATACAGACCATCTCCTTTAATCGATTCCGGACATTGGGGAGTACCTCTGACAAGGGATGGATTATGACAGTAAGGACAGTCGAAGTTACAACCTGATAAAAAGATGACACAGCTTATCTTGCCTGGGAAGTCGATCAGAGAATTCTTTTGCAATCCGCCTAAATTCATTTTCTATGCCACTTTATAGCTTTTCCTCATTCTGAACTCGGCTTGCTTTCCGTTGTTCCACTGGTTTACGGGCCGTAAATAACCGACCACCCTTGCATATACCTCGGTTTCTTCATTACAGATCGAGCATCTTTCCTGTTTTCCCTGAAGGTAACCGTGAGAAGGGCAGATGCTGAAGGTGGGACTCAGTGTCAGGTAGGGAAGCCTGAACCCTGTTACGATCTTCCTTATCAAACTTTTAACCGTGTCCGTGTCCGTGATGTTTTCACCGAGGAAGATATGCATTACGGTTCCACCGGTATACTTGGTCTGGAGGTCGTCCTGCAGGGTGAGTGATTCATAGATATCGTCCGTGTAATTAACCGGCAATTGGGTCGAATTAGTATAAAAGGGATCGGCGCCATTGTTATACTCGGACTCATTGGCACATATGATTTCGGGAAATTTTTCCTTGTCTTTTATTGCAAGGCGATAGGAGGTACCCTCCGCAGGAGTTGCTTCGAGGTTGTAGATATCGCCTGTTTCATCCTGTATCTTTGAGATAGTATCACGAAGATAATCCATTACCTCCAGGGCGAATGACCTGCCTTTTTCACTTGCTATATCATCTCCCGAATAATTCAGGCATGCCTCATTCATTCCAATGATCCCGATGGTCGAGAAATGATTTTTCCAGTAAAGTCCCGTTCCTTCCTTGACTTCCCGAAGGTAAAATTTTGAATAAGGGTACAGGTCCCTGTCGGAAAAACGTTCAAGGATCTTGCGTTTAATGGAAAGACTTTCTTTTGCCAGGGCAACCATTTTTCCCAGCCTTTCGAAAAACCCTTTTTTATTTTCGGCAAGGTAACCGATACGGGGCAGATTGATGGTTACAACTCCTATGGATCCTGTAAGGGGATTTGCGCCGAAAAGGCCCCCTCCACGTTTTAAAAGTTCCCTGTTGTCAAGGCGAAGCCTGCAGCACATAGACCTGGCGTCTTCAGGAGACATATCAGAATTGACGAAATTAGAAAAATAGGGAATGCCGTATTTACCGGTCATTTTCCATATAGGTTCGAGATTCGGATTGTCCCAGTCAAAATCACTTGTAATATTATAGGTGGGAATGGGGAAAGTGAACACCCTGCCCCTTGCATCTCCCTCCATCATGGTTTCGGCAAATGCCCTGTTAATGGCATTCATCTCCTCCTGGAAATCCGCATAGGTCTCTTCCTTCTCTTTTCCCCCGACTATTACGGGGAGGTCCTTGAGAATAACCGGCACATAAAGGTCCATTGTGATATTGGTAAAGGGTGTCTGAAACCCGACTCTCGTGGGGATGTTGATATTGAAAATAAATTCCTGAATAGCCTGTTTAACATCCTTATAATCGAGTTTGTCATATCGAATAAAAGGGGCGAGCAGAGTGTCGAAGTTTGAAATGGCCTGGGCACCTGCAGCTTCACCCTGAAGGGTATAGAAAAAGTTGACAATTTGCCCGAGAGCTGAGCGAAGATGTTTAGGCGGACCGCTCTCAACTTTACCTTTTACTCCTCTAAATCCATTTTTAAGCAGGTCCTTCAGATCCCATCCTACACAGTAAACAGACAGCATGCTGAGATCGTGGATATGTAGATCACCATTTTTATGAGCATTTCGTATTTCAGGAGGATAGATGCTGTTCAGCCAGTATTCCGTGGTCACATCCGAAGAAATATAGTTGTTGAGTCCCTGGAGTGAGAAACACATATTGCTGTTCTCTTTTATTTTCCAGTCAAGCTTTTCGATATAGTGATTTACAAGGTCAGTGCTGATTTTTGTTGTAATGGCCCTTATCTGCGCGTGCTGTTCCCTGTAAATTATATAGGCCTTTGCGCTCCTGTAGAATGGAGAATCCAGGAGTACCCGCTCAACAATATCCTGTATTTCCTCAACTTCGGGGATCGGTCCGAGACGCAGATCATGAGCGAGAGTAAGGATCCGGAGTGTAAGCTTTTTCGCTTCCCTTTCACCGAATTCACCGGTAGCTTCACCTGCCTTTGCAACCGCCGCTGTAATTTTAGAGGAATCAAACTCCACAATCCTGCCGTCACGCTTTTTGATACTCTCAAACATAGGCACTACTCCTGGGAATAAAATAATAACTCACAGTGGGGAAAACAACATATTGAAATAACGTAATAAATGGATTTTAGTTAAAGATTTTCCAGCCGGTTAATGTTTTTTCAAAACTCTTGTAATAGAACATCCTATTTGATCCGAACTTGAAAAGAGTTGTATGTCAAACAAGGAAAGGCAGGGAAAATCAATCTGCCTTTTATGGATAGCAGACAGGATATAACAATATATTGGGGTATGTCAAGATAAAAAACAATATATGGTATTATAATCGGAGATTGATGATAAGTTGAATACAATCTGCTGACTATTCCGGTGATGACTATTTCTTCAAGCCGATATCTATCTGATCAGGAGGATGTGTTCAAATATTTCGGG
>JAFGDF010000337.1 GCA_016932235.1 Deltaproteobacteria bacterium
GGTCAAGATATTCAACCAGTCCCATCGCGTCACTGTTCGTGACAACCTGATACTGGAAAACCCCGATTCCAGCGGCGTATGGTATGATGTGGGCAATCATGACGGTGTGTTTGTAAACAATTATGTCGAGGATGCAACCAACGGCTTTTTCTTTGAGATCTCAAAGGGCGTAACTGTTGCGGGAAATGTCTTTGTTAATTGCGGAAAGGGCGTTTATATTCTGAATTCCGCGGACGCGAAGGTCTGCAACAACACCTTTTTTGACTCCACCGCTGCTTTTGAACGGAATCAGCGCAGCGCCGCTGCCGACCATTTCGGCTGGCATCCGGCAACAGGGCCCGATGTGGGCGAGCGTGAAGGACATATTTTTGTTAATAATCTTATGGTTGCCTCGGACTCACTTAATGAGCCGCTGCTCCGGTTCGGACAACCGGCCATGCTGTGCGACAGACTGCCTGATCCGCAGGCAAAAAAGATAGAGGGGAATGTCTATGTGCGCGCAGACGTACCGGAAAAAAAATCTGTGCCGCTTATCCGCTGGAGTCCGGCAGGTGGAGACAATTGCCAGGTCGCTTTCAAATCCCTTGACGATTTCAGAAATGCCGCCAAAGGCTTTGAAAAAACCGGGATACAGGTCAATATGACCGCGCGTTCGATTTTCAGAGGGCCGGATTTAAAAAGATACGACCTGCTTAGACCGCTGCCTGAAGTAAAAAATATCGGGATTATTCCGGAAGAAGTCCGTAAAATCCTGGGATGGAGCAGGAAACAGGCTCACTGTGTCGGCGCATACCCGATTCCATAGGGAGCCTGATTAGACACAGTCTATTTAATCTTCAGCATATGCCCGCTAAGAAGTGTAATGTGACCCATTTCTTCCCTGATGATATCATCTATTCTCTGTCTGCCATATTTTTCGGGCACCATGTCTTTCATTCCAAGGTAGAAGACCATAGATTCCTTTTCCGCCTCGATTGCAGACTTGAGTATTTCTATTAAAGATTCTCCGGGCCTTTTCTTGTCGTAGAAGACCCTCAGATCCGCAAGCGCTTTAAGGTATTGCAACGATTCATTATCAGGATCAAAAACAGTAGCAGACCTTTCGGTCTCAGAAAGAGATTTTTTCATCTCCTCAAATCTTTTTTCATGTTCATCTTCCATGGCTGCGAGATCAAGAAGGAGTTTTTCGCTTTCCGAACCGGGAAACATATCTGCGCTTTCTCTGTAAAAAGAAGCCCCATTTTTCTCTATCTCAATAGCCATATCCATTACATCAGATGCAGTAAAATCAAAACTCATTGGAATCCCCCCTTGTCAACTTAAAATTCCATCATAGATTAAGACAAAATATTTTTAACCCGTTCAGTTTAGCAGGATCTATTATCCCTGTCTTGTCTTTTTTTCTCAACTCTTCTATATTGCCGACCTTTTCTTCAACACTATCTATGGCTTTTTTGACATATTCGAGAAAAACATCGGGTGTAAGCACATCCCTGTGACATCTCAGGGTTGAAAACAGGCACAATTTTTCCTTTTTAAGACTCCTGGTGAGTTCATAGGCGTCATAAAGATGCTTCAACACAGCCAGTGCTATCCCATTGTTAAGGATCGGAGAGAAATCCCACATTATGGAAGCGAAAGAGAATATCGCATTCGGTATGGAGGTGCTTAAAAGAATCGACTCTCCATAGCTTGCGACGGCGTTTTGGAGAAAATTCAGAAAAACAGGATACTGCTCAGGAACGGACTGTTCCTTACTCAGCCACCCGAGAGCGTAATAGATATCCATTGCTGTTTTGTTGACAACCCCCTGAGTGTCTCTGATTGGAATGTCCGGTGATCTTATTATCTCTTCATCTGCGGCAACCATTCTTCTAAGACTGAGAGTAAAAAGCATAAAATAATAGGAACGATGACCTCTTGATGAAAGCGTCATTCCCATTTCAAAAAGGCTTCTTGCCTCATCCAGCAGTCTGAGCACATCCTCTTTTCTTAAAACGATGTCATTTTCCCTATACTTTCCCTTCCCTTTTCTCAACAACCTCATTATCGTCAATGCATGGCCCATCTTGCCAAGTCCGTATTCGCAGAAATAATCTTCAATCTTGTTGGTGCATATCTCATCTATCAGTTTAGCTTCATTTTCCGCGTTTCTGAAATGTATATCGGATATTGAATAGGATGGGGCCTCTATTCCCAGTATCCAGTATATCTCCATCCGGAATGTCCTTGCCGGCAGGTTATCCGGGTCAGCGCTTAATATAACCCTCAGGATTTCATCTGCGGCCAGGAATCTTCTCCTGAAATAGAGTGTTCTTGCTATTTCAAGACCCAGAAAGGAGTTTTGCGGCGTTCTCAGAAAGGATGAAACCGCGTTTGAAATGTTCTGATTATAAACATCTTCGCCGCTGTCATCAAACCAGAGCGACTTCATGAACTTCTGATCGGAGCGTGAATCCATCTGAAGAACAGGATCATCCAGCAATTTCGGCACAAGCCCCCAGAAGTTGGTATTCCATAAACCGACAACCCACCAGATGTTAATCGTTTCCCCATTGGAGACATCGATCTCCTTCGGACTCTCACAGAATACCGCCCGAATATCATTGACCAGAACACACAGGTGCGCAAAATCGGTCATCCTTATTGTTGCGTCCGTGGGGAGTTTTGTCCTTATTAACGATTGAAGATAAATATCGAGCTTTGAAAACTCGCCCGCGGCAATGCCGATTGTCAGCATCCTTGTTGAAGTGCTGTGTGGTGATAATGGCCATCTAACAGAAATCTGATGCGCTATAGAGAGCGCGTCTTTGATGGCCCTTCCGTATGATCTCGGATGATCCACATTCTCTTCTACTCCGCCTTCCTTTGGCAGGTCAATAAAAAAGGAGGTGGTGCTGAAGGCCTGGAATCTATTATATTTGATGGAAGAAAGATCCTTTATACAGGAGATCAGTTCGTTTTTAAGCCAGTTTACTGCGCTCATCTCTATTACATCTCCGCGGCTGTACAACTCAAATGCTATCCTGACTCCCTGCCTGGCTCTTGTCCCCGGATCCCTGGGGCACAATTTAAGAAATGTTTCATAGTTCCACACCTTTCCCAGGTAAGCCCTGCTGTATCCAA
>JAFGDF010000338.1 GCA_016932235.1 Deltaproteobacteria bacterium
AGCAGATACAAACAAAATGAGGAATACAATGGGGTCAGGGCTACACATTTGACAAAATCGATAATTCTGTCAAATGTGTAGCCCTGACCCTAATATTTATTATCGCTTCTCCATTATTAACGGTTTTCCCGTCACCGGATTCATGTAATGGAAGGGTACGATAGATGTATTGGGCCACATAGCCGGCGGAGACACCATGGGTGCATCAGGACCTGTTGGATTTTCAGGATAGAGTTTTGGGGCTGCGGTCCCGTCAAAAATCATTTTGGTCTTTCCCCAGCCGGATTCATAGTCAGCATGCCACAACGGATTGTAATTCAGTATCTTGATCTTCCAGACGCCATCCTCTTTTACATAGGTATTCTCGTAAATACCCCCTTCCCACCATACCATGGGAGACTCTCCTCTCTCAATTGCTGCTTTGGCCGCTGGGGAAGATTCATGGGACCCTGCCTGCATGACACAACGGAATCGCGCTTTGGCGGTCTTGCGATCCGGCGCCACATGGATGACGTCCTGCATCTGGGGATGATCGAGGAGGAAACCATAAACAGGTCCGGGCTTGCCTCCCGTGAAACCCTGGAGAAAATTCCCGACATACAGGCGACGGACGCCTTCTTCCTTGCCTCGATAAATGCCTCCGAAAAAATGTACCTCTCCATCGTCGGCAAAAAGATCGACGACATCTTCATAGAGGCACTTGTCGATGTAGTATCCGTACGCATAATGCAGATTGCGGATTGCCTGGGTGTCTTCGAGAATCCCCACGCGATCGGACAACTGTTCCACCTTCTCGGCGAGTTCTTTATCCGAACAGGATGCCGCCATGATAAGAACTATTGAAAGAGCGGCAAACGTCCCCCAGAGATTGATGCGAAAAAATTCTGACGTTGATTTAATCGTGTTCATATATCCTCCTTTTTTGAATTGATTATCCAATGGTCTTCATTATGGACCTGTATCGGCAATTTTGCAAGCCCTTGAAATAACGGTATCAGGGTCGCACATTTGATGGAAAATAGGAAATAGGAAAGAGAAAAGAGGAAAGAGAGTGATGAGCAGATCCTCTGCTGATTTTAAAGAAGGCAAGATTGCCTTGATACATGGTGTGCACTTAATTTTCTTGACACATAGGGCTATCCCACCTATGCTCAAATCCTATTTTTATCAGCCAGCAACTCAAACCAACCAATCAGGAGGATTCTGTGATGAAAAGCGTACTAAAATGGGCAATATTCGGGGTAGCCGTTTGGTTTTTAGCGTTGGCAGGCAATACAACGGCCATAGCGCAATCAGGCGACTCGGCCTGCACGCGCGAAGGTCTTAAAACAATCACGGACAAATTCTTTGCAACCCTTGAAGCGCACAATCCGTCCGGTGTGCCTATGGCTTCCAATGTCAGATACACGGAAAACGGTATAGATTTCCCTGTAGGAAAGGGCGTATGGGAGACCGCAGGCAAGATGACGTTTAAACGCGGAATGGTTGACACACTGAAATGCGGAACTCATACCCAGACCATTATAGAAGAGAAAGATAATCCCAAACCGGTGCTTTATGGCGTTCGGCTCAAAGTCGAAGAAGATAAAATTTCCGAGATTGAAGCTATTGTAATTCGTGGAGATCAGGTACTGGACGCTCCGGCCATCCTTGCCACAAAAGACCAGGACTGGGAAGATATCCTTCCGCCCGAGCAGCGAAGCTCCCGCCTGGCAATGATGGCCGCGGCTGATGATTATTTTGAATTATTCGTCAAGGAAAAGAAGCGGAAGGTCTCTGACCTGGCATATTCAGGGTTCTGCGATCGATGGGAAAACGGCGCAATAACAACAAAAGGAGGGATGAACCAGGATGTTCTAATGCCCAGGCATGATTGCTCACCGGAAGGTTTTGCGGATATGACAGAAACGCACGGTCCCCGAAGATTCCTGGTGGATGAGGAAACCGGGGTTGTTGTGGCCTATGTTCTTTTCAATAATTTGTGGCCTGATTTTCATATGTTTAAGATGAACAACGGGCTGGTGGTCTGGATCCAGGCATATTTTGAGTATAGCAAAGAATATAAAACCATAGGCTGGCCGGCCGAGCCGGAGTGCAAGTAGGCAACCTGTATTCTTTCGCCTCTGAAAAAAAAGAGACTCCCCTGCCGGACATATATAGAATTGGCTATAGTCAAAATGCCTAGTCTATTAAGTCGTTCACTATAGATAAGGAGGGCGTATGTTTCGTGTAATCGCGGTTTTTGTACTGGTTTGCAGCGCTTTATCCTGTCAGCTGAAGGAGGCATCTTTTTCTGAGGCGCGAAATCCGTGCACCAGGGAGGGCCTTCAGGCGAATGTGGATGCCTATATAGATGCCTTGAACAAAGGGGAGCCTTCCTTAATGCCTCTTGCTCCCGGGGCGAGGTACATTGAAAACAGGAAAGACACTTCCTTTGAAGATGGTATCTGGCAGGAGCCGCTGGTTGTCGATTTTCATCGCAGTCTGCTTGACACGGAAACCTGCGAGGCCTACACGGAAATCATAAGCGCGAGCGGAAGTCACCCTTATGTTATCGGGACGCGTTTGAAAATCGCCGGGGATTCGATTGCCGAAGTGGAGGCCCTTGTTACCGACAAAGACGACTGGCTTTTCAACGCTTCAAATTACCTTAAATACTCTTCACAGGAGGATTGGAGCATTCTTCCTCCTGAAATGAGAAGAGACCGGCAGACTTTGATCGGGGTGGCAAACGCTTATTTCGATGTATTTAAAGATTTCTCTTCCTCAAATAAGGTGCCATGGAACATTCCATGCGCCCGGCTCGAGGGCGGCATGTATACCAATCCGGAGAATAAGCCGGACGCATCTTGCACGGAGGGTCCCCCACTGGAAGGCAGCGTGGAGATTACCAACCGGCGATTTATTGTCGATGTCGATATGGGAACGGTGGTGGGTCTGGCGAATTTTGGCGATGAAAACGGCTGGCCCGACTCACACATATTCCGTCTTGAAAACGGTAAGATGCGCTACGTACACACCCTGACCGTCTGTCCCAACGGCTGTGAGCTTCCTTCCCCTCAAAAATAAAATTATGGAAAAAACGGTGAACGTGTCCATAGTCCGTGTCCGGAAAGGATAACGAAGCTCATAGCTCATAGAAAAGAGGAAAGAGGAAAGAGAAATATTTCATAGATGTAGCGGTCGCTTTTCCGTTGACCCACAACACGAGTTTCTCTATAATCGGTTTACGAAAAATCAATGTCTTATCTTTTTTAACTTTAATCCATCTGTATTTTGCTTAAGGCGCAGTGGAGCGAATGAAGATGGTTTTAATGCAAAACTGGTTTAATAATAAAAGGAATATTATAATGGCTATGAAATCCAAGGTTGTACTGCTGATTTTTTTGTCCTGGTTTTGGGGTTCAGGTGTTTCCGCGCAGGAGACTATCATGGAAACATCCACTGATAGTGATACACCAGAATATATCCTGGAAGAAATCACAGTCATAGGTCAATCATTGCGTTCACTGAGAATGGAAATGGTCAGGGCGGAAGACATCAAGTTTGAAATATTTAATTCTCTTAACAGTACTGATGATTTCGATATTTACTGTGAATTTGTAGCCCACACGCAGTATAATTCCAGGATTAAAAGACGGGAGTGCAACGCGCGTTATATGAAGAAGGCACAATCAAGGGCCACATATTCTTACCTGGATGATTTCCTGAGTGAGGGGAAACCGCTCCCCTCGGACTACCAAATAGCGATGGAAAATGCCCCTAAAACCGAAGACTTGAACGAGGAAATGGTAGAACTGGGCATGAAGCATCCATCGCTGGCCAAAGCGATGATAAATCAAATCGAACTCGAACAACGTTATACTGTGGAATGGCGGGAGAGATTTAAAGACAGTATTTTGGTCGGGCATGCTAAGCCCGAAGACTATTTTAGAGATGAGCTGAAATTTTTAGATTTTGCCTATTCCGCGTATATTGATGGAATGATGGAAGAAGAGATATGGGATTACTGGGACAGAAGGCTCACATCTGTAATTCTTCAAGAGCCATACCGGTCAATATGGTTGTCATCCAACACCGAAAAGTTCGCGGATATATTTATAGCATATGTCAACGGGATACTCTGGGAATAATACTGTCAGCTTCTCTGCCCCATAACTGTCGCCTGCTCTCACCCATGTGAAACCTCCTTGTTAAGTTATAATGCACGTATTAATTAGATAGCTATACTTAACAGGAGGTTTCTTCTTTGAAGAACTATCAAATAATCCTTTTCTATGCTATATGGGGGAATAAATTCCTTCGATCCTATAAAATAAAACGTTGGTTCCAAAATAGCCTGTTAAATAATGATAAATGATATTCACTTATCAAATTGACACCTAATCAGGTAGCTCTCTATCGTGACAAATAGTGAGTGGACTAAACCATTGTCAATGTAGATGAACGAAGAAAAACAGGAGGCAGTAAAATGGCAGAGGATGCGGTTAAATATGCATGCCCTTATTGCGGCCAGGAATCGGACTCACTCAGCGAGCTGAGGACCCACCTTGAAACAGGGCATCCGACAAAAGGGGGATCCGAACCGGTTTGGGGAAGGGAAGTCTATCCTCAGCCAACCGGGGTTGCCTTTGTCGATTCCGATGTCATGAAATGCGTCGGCTGCGGCCTTTGCGCCGAGGCGTGCTCCATGAAGCATTTCGGAGTTATTAATAAGGATTATGCCAGGATATATGTTCGGAAATTCCTTTTGCCATTGCCAAAAGCGATAATAGTAACATGCAGCCAGTGCCAGGCAGAGGAAAGGCCTTGTGAGAGGGCCTGTCCTGTGACACCGCCGGCTATCCATTTTGACGAAAAGACGCTTCACATGGTGATTGATAAGGACACATGTACCGGATGTCTCTTGTGCCGGGATGCCTGCGGTACAGAGGCTATCCGGTTTAATCCCGAAGTTTCGGATATACCCTTTGTCTGCGATCTATGTGATACAGATAATACTGGCGAAAGGGATCCTCAGTGTGTCCGGATATGTCCCACAACGGCCCTCTATTTTCACAACCGGGATGAGCGGGGGCGGCCACTCAGAGATATGTCCAGGAGAAGCGCCGACGAAAAGGCCGAAATGGTTGCCAGAAGGTTATATCCATTGACCCGGGAGAGCATTGCCTATCCCCCATGGCGGCCGTTGAAAAATGGCGAAAGGAGACAGCAATATGCCCGAAATTCAGATAAGACTGCTTGAGGTGGATTTGACGACCGGGCAAAGCCGTGTGATTGATGTAACCGGGGACGCGAGGAAATATCTCGGCGGCAACGGGCTTGCAAGCAGATTTATATGGGAGCTGGTGCCTCAGGGGACAGATCCTCTTGGCCCTGATAATATCCTTCACATTGGTGTCGGACCGATAACAGGACTTGTAGGCTGTAAGGTAAGCTGCTCTTTTATGTCACCCCTGACAGGCTGGGCCGGAGAGGCCAGCGTGTCAGGCTATATCGGTGATGAGCTGATGAGGGCCCGATACAACGCGGGGATCCTGATCCGGGGCAAGGCTCGGCAACCGGTGTATCTTTTTGTCCATAATGATCAGGTGGAGATCAGGGATGCCTCCGATCTGTGGGGCCAATATTTAGTAAAGACTGAGCATACGCTTCGAGAGCGGCTATACAGGGAAACAGGCCAGGAGTTTGGCATACTATGTATAGGACCGGCAGGCGAGAACCTTGTCCGGTACGCGAATGCCGCGACCGAAAACGTACATAGCGCCTCTAAAGGCGGGATTGGTGCCGTGTTTGGCTCCAAGAATCTTAAGGCCGTGGCCGTTAAAGGAACCAAAACTCTCCCATACGCCGATCACAAAAGGGTGTGGGAGCTGAAGAAAAAATATGCCATGCATCCGGTAACAGCGCTATACAAGAACCAGGAGTGGGGCCGCTATGGCGCCAGTGACGGCATGAGGGCCTTGCTCAATTATGCCGGGGATCCAATTAAAAACGCCCATTCTTCATGGGATCCGATTGCCGATAAAAGCGATCATATTCTCCATGAGCTGAGCTACCGTGTATGGACAGACGGATGCCCGGGGTGCGCGACCCCGTGCTTTATGCCCTTTTTCAAGAACACCCCCTACGGCGCTTTTAGCGGTGAGATACGACATGGCAACACATCGGGCCTCTGCGGCAATGCCATGATGGGTTACGATGAAGTGGAGGAGATAAACACTCTTATTGAGGAGTTGGGCATTGACGCTGAAGATGTGCAGGGACATATAGCCTGGGCCATGGATCTCTACGAGCACGGCATTGTCACAAAAGAGGAATTAGGCGGGATCGACCTCAAGTGGGGTGACCGTGATGCCACAATGGAGCTTGTGAAAAAGATTGCCTACAAGGAAGGTCATGTCCCCGCAGCGCTGGCCGAAGGATATCGGCACGCCATCAATCTCTTTGGCCCGGAATCCGCCTGGTATGCCTGGCATTCCCCTGCTAACACGTCTATTCCGAGATATGACGTGAGAAATAAGGTGCACGGCATGGGCCTGCAATATGGAACAACCCATGGCGGAGGCATGAGTTTGTATGATTCAGCGACCATATGCCTTTTCTCGTCATTTCCGTTTTACGCGATATGGGGGCCGCCTCATGAAGTTGCCCGCACCTTTATTAATGCCGTCTGCGGCTGGGATCTGACCCCGGATGAAATCAATGATATTATACGGAGAAATGATTATTTCAGCAGGTGTATCAGTCTCAGGGCGGGTTTTCACCCGGAAAAAGACGCCCGCTTGCCACAGCGGGCCTTTGATGAGCCTGTTACTGATAAGTATGGTAAGACCTGGGTCTGGACAAAGGAAGAATGGGAGGCGGAAAAGAAGGCATATTACATAAATGTGATGAAGCTCTCCGAGAGAGGCCTGCCGATGAGAGGAGAGCTTCAACGGCTCGGTCTTGAGTTTGTGATACCGGTTCTTGAGCCCATGGACGCGATAGATTAATAT
>JAFGDF010000339.1 GCA_016932235.1 Deltaproteobacteria bacterium
CCCCTCCGGGGCGGGTTCCCGGTTTCGGAAGCCTTGCATCTGGACATTGTCAAACAGCCTCCAAAATAGAGGTTGCTGGACAGCCTCCCGAGGGGGATTGCTACTTCTCCTCCCTTTTGTAAAGGGAGGTGGGGAGGGATTTAATGGAGGGCCGTGCTCTGCCTGCCTGCACTGCTGGTGCGATAGGCGCACAGGCAGGCAAAGCGCGTTTCCTCCACATGCCCGTTCACGAATGATTTTAGATTTTTGAAAAACTTTGGTCAAATCCATGAATTCTGCGATCAGGACGCGGAATCCGATGTTTGGGTTTTGAAAAAACCTAAATTGTTACGAAACTTCTTTTTTATTGATAAAAGTGACGATCTTTAGCAAATAAACATTAAAATAACAGGCCTATACTTGCGTTAATTTCAGGAATTATTTATACACGCCGTATTCCCTGGAAAATTCCACCATGGCCATGACGTTTTCCGGATTCGCCTCATCAAAAAACGCGCCGTTGCATAGGATAAAACCGCCGCCCTTGCCGACAATATCAATAAGCTTTTTGCAGTAATCCTTGACATCCTGGACCGTACCCACGTTTAACATTGATGACGGGACATTGCCGCAGAGGCAGAGGGTGTCGCCTACAATCTCCTTGGCCTTAAAGATATCGGACTGATCAATCATCCATATTGTCTTCCCCTTTGGCAGATCCCCGATAACCTCCAGGCGTGAATTATAGCCGCCTTCGGCCGCCGGGAAGGGCACGCAACCCCCCTCGATTAGACCGAGGATAACTTTCTTCAGTGTGGGCCAGTAGAAGGTCTTGAACTGTTCATCGGACATGAATCCGTCGGCGCCCTTATGGAGAGGAATGAATATCAACGGATTGCCGGTCTGTTGCGCGGCGCCCACTCCCATATTAATCATGATCGGGACCAGCTTTTCCATTGCCTCCAGGAGCTTATCCGGTCTCTGGAATATATCCAGGATAATACCTTTTGTGCCCCTTAAAGTGTCTCCAAGCACATCAAAAGGCGCCTTGGTAAAACCGCCGGCAATATTCGGATATCCCAGGGCAGCCAGTTCAAAGCCCAATCCCCCCATAACCTGAGCCCACTTGAGCGCCTCGGCGCCGGCCTCAAAAAGTGCTTTAAAACTATCTTGAACAGGAGGAAGGCCAAAGGGGATAAAATTAAATGCAACCCCATACATCTCCAGTATGCCGGTAAGAGGAGGAAGCATGCGCCATCCCTCCAGCGCGCCGAACACCTGGGGGAGGTAAAAGTTCCTGAAGTAGAAGGACGGATCGGTGAGAAAAAGATCATAGTCTTCCGCCTTCATGTATTCCTTCTCAAGGCACTGGTAGCAGCGAGTTGCGTCCACTCCATGGCCGGGCCATGCGTATAATTTATAGTCAAGGATCTCGTAGAATTTTCCGGGACCCGCCCCCACTGCGCCGAAATGGATATCCGGTTTAAAATCCAGGAGGTATTTCCTGTAGGCCGCGGCGCATTTATCATAGTCATACATGGCTTCCTCAATGGTTATCCCGCCGTAATAAAAAGGAAACATGTTTGGAAAAAGAACGACCGGAACCCTGTCAGGTTGTTTTAACTGGAGCGCCTCCTTAATCCTGATGATACTTTTTTTATAGTTTTCCTTAGCCTCACTGCTTTGAAACTTGAGGTCATTGCCCTCTGGGTCTTTAGGTGAAAGCACCTTTTGAAAAGCGTCCTCCTGCTTTTCATCCACTGTCATTTCTTCCCTCTTTTTTTCCATTTTCCTTTCCTCCTATATCCACCCTTTAGCAAGTTTAACGGCATCCATGGCATCAGTGCCATAGGCGTCCGCCCCGGTAAATTTCCGGATCTGTTCATCGATCTGACCGCCACCGATCATGATCTTCACATTATCACGAAGCCCGGCATCCTTGATAGCATCCACCGTATCCTTCATTGATTGAAATGCCAGTGTGAGAAACCCGCTCAGACCCACTATGGTGCTTCCGGTGTCCCTGATGGCATCCACAAATTTCTTTACCGGTACGTCGATACCCAGGTCGAAGACCTCGAATCCGCTGACATCAAGCATGAATACCACAAGATCCTTGCCGATATCATGGATATCACCGGCTACGGTTCCTATTACGGCCTTTGCGAGCCTTTTTTCTTCACCGCCTTTTTTCAGATGCGGTTCAAGCCTTTCAACTATCTGTTTAAGAATCACTCCCGAATAGACAAGGTTCGGTATGAAATATTCCCCGCTGGCGAATCTTTCACCGACGATATTCATTCCCTCCTTTGCTTCTCCCATTAGTTGCATGGGATCGACACCTTCTTTCAGGGCGTTCTCAACAAACTTTACTGCCTCATTTTCCTTCAAATCAAATAACAATCTCGTTAATTCCCCCGACATGGTTTAACCTCCTTTTCCTGTGAGAAAGATTTATAAAGGTTCCTTATCCGGTCAATCAGTCAAAACTGTCAATTATGGTTCTTCTCCAATAAAGTTGAAGAAAAGATAACATATAATCAAAAATATCAATATCATATAAGATAGAGATGGATTTATATCCGTAGGCCAGGATCGCACCATGGGGGACTCTTTTTAACGGCGAAAACCTTGAGAGCAAAATAATAGCGTAAGGTGCAACCCAAGCGGGCGGAAATCTTCTCAGATCATTCCACCTTAATCTTTCATTACGACGGCTGAGATGTCCCACCGCCCGCCTCGTAAGGCAGTATGCGTAAAACTTGCCAGGAACGAGTTCGCCTTTAAAAAGAGTCCCCCATGGTACGATCTTTATCAATCACGTTAAATTTCAGGCCGATTGATATTTTTGATTAATTTCATCAACTAAATTGGAGTTGCTCCTCAATTAATAACTCCGCCGCCGTCCTGGCGCCGATCCCCGGCGGTAGTCCGCACTTCTCAAAGCCTTTTGCCCGCGCAAAGGCCTCCATGTTTTCCCTGCTCGTGCCGGGGTCCATATTGCGTCCAAATATCACGTTCTCCTGTATTTCACGGCATGCTGTATGGCCGATTTTATCTCTGAAAAGGGTGATAAACCTTTGAGAGGTCATCATGACGGCGCCCGTGGCCTTTTCATCAGGTATGCCCTTACCCCCGAAATATAGACCGAATGCGACCAAAGCCCCCGTCACACCTCCGCATACCTCTCCGGTTCCGCCGATAGCCGGGAATGCCGTAAGGGCCGTCACTATTTCCATGTTCCCCAGGCCGAATTCCTCCATAAGGGCGAGCGCCGTTCCCTGCGCGCAATTCTTCAGAAAAAAGTTATATTCCTCCGCCCTGCACTGTACCCTGTCAAGGACCTCCTCTTTGTCCGCCCGGAGTTTATCCCTTTCAAACCGCTTCCCCAGAATGCCATCCGCAATTAATGTTTTAATCCTCTTTTCAATACCGGCCGTGTCCCACTTCCTGCCTTCCAGCTCACGTATTTTTTCTTCTAATCTTTCTCTATCTGCCATCTGATCTCCTCTTATAGATACTGTTCTATTTCTGGCGTTATACAGAATCCGCCATCTAATCCAAATGAGCAGACGACACCCTGTTGTTGGGTCAGGCCTACGGCCTCAGGACAGGCTTTATGACCCGTCCCTTCTCCATATCCTCGACCGCCTGGTTTATGTCCTCAAACGGGTAGAATTTTATCAACCGGTCGAATGGAAACCGCCCCTGGGCATACAATTCAATCAATTTGGGAATGAACAGATCCGGGATTGAATCACCTTCTATGATCCCCTTTACGGTCCGTCCGTTCATGATCCTGTCCATATCCAGGCCGACCTCCGTCCCCGGAGCGACCACCCCGAGCAGACCACATATCCCGCAAACAGGGAGTGAATCCACCGCCTGCCTCAACACCCCTGGATTGCCCACGCACTCCAGGGTGTACTGGGCGCCTCCTCCAGTAATGTCCATAATAGCCTCAACAGGGTTCGTTTGAGCGGAATTTATCGTATGCGTCGCGCCTAATTCCTTTGCCGTTTCAAGACGCGCGGGATTTGTGTCCACGGCAATGATGGTGGTGCAACCCGTAACCACGGCTCCGAGAACCGCACTCAGCCCGACGGTGCCCACGCCAAAGACGGCGATAGAAGACCCTGGTCTGGGCTGAAGCGTATTCATGACCGCGCCCGCACCTGTCTGCACACCGCAACCCATGGGTCCCAGAATCTCCAGGGGCACATCATCCCTGACCTTGACCACATTCCTTTCATTTGCCAGGGCGAAATCCGCAAAAGAGGACTGGCCGAAAAAAGAGCCGCGTATCACCTGATCGCCTTTTTTCAGGGTGGTGGTCCCGTCAGGTCTTGCGCCGTGAAAATTATAAAGGAAAAAATTCAGGCAGTAGGAGTCCCTGCCCGCCCTGCACGAGGAGCATCCCCCGCAACAGCCCCAGCTCAATACCACATGGTCTCCGGGTTTTACCTTTTCCACGCGTTTCCCCACCTTTTCCACAATGCCTGAACCTTCATGACCGAGCACGCTGGGCAGGGGGATCGGCAGATGCTGATCCCTGGCGCCGAGGTCAGTGTGACAAACTCCCGTGCCTGCTATTCGAACCAGGACCTCGTCATCGTTAGGTTCGCATAATTGCAGTTTCTCAATACTAAAACTCCCGGATGTCTCAAATACTACCGCAGCGTTAATCTCCACGTTCGTCCCTCCTTATCAAATTTTGACGTCCCATAAACGCTCATGACATATTGATCATGTCACCCAAACTTATGAAAATCCCCCTCGAGAGGCTGTCTGACAAAGCCCATCTGCTGCGTTACCCTCATCCATCGTCATTGCGACGTACTTCTCTGTACGCCTCATTCCTCGGGATTTCGGAAGCCTTGCATCTGGACATTGTCAAACAGCCTCCAAAATAGAGGTTGCTGGACAGCCTCC
>JAFGDF010000340.1 GCA_016932235.1 Deltaproteobacteria bacterium
ACCATGAAACTTGTTCCGTATCAGGTTGATTCGCTTAATTTCCTCATCCGAAACCTTACGACCGGTTGGGTATTTGCGGCGATCCAGACGACATGTCACTTGAAGCCCTTTGGCCGTTGTTGTGCGAGATATAAGATTTACTATAGTTTCATAATCTCGAAGCGGCTCGCCACGCCAATTAGAGGAGATAAAAGAGAATAAGCGGTGTTCAACCTTATTCCATTTGCTGGTGCCCGGTGGAAAGTGACAGACTGCAATCACAAGGCCGGTTTCATCCGCGAACTTTTGCAGCTCCAATTTCCAGAGCCGCAATCTTGCGCCATTGCTGCCACCTCCATCAGCGGTAATAAGCAAACTTGTGGCCTGCGAATATAATGATCGACCTTCGATGCGCCACCAACCTCTGATGGATGCGACTGCAAACGCCCCTGTATCATGATCCGTCCCCACGTTCACGAATCCCGTATTACGAGCGAGATCATAAATGCCATATGGATATGCACGAGGAACGTCAGGAGAAGGAAAGTCGTGTCCATTTACTTTAAAGGGCTGCTTTGCAGGAAGCCACTGCTTACCGCCATTATCATAGTTCCCGAGCAGTTCTTTTTTCTTGGTGTCCACTGATATTACCGGCATGCCTTTTGACAAGGCTCGCTTCACCTGTTTGTTGATATGACGGAACTGCGCGTCGCGGTCCGGGTGATCCGCACCTTCTTCCGTCTTCCGATTGCTTTGGAGGCTGTAGTTCTGTTCGCGCAGAAGTTGTGCCACTTTTTCATGGCTTATCGGGTGCTTCTTCCCGGATAGCTGAGCGGCGAGAGTCCGAGTGCTTTTACAGATCCAGCGCAATGGAGATTCAGGATCTCCCCGTGTCTCCGGTTCAATGAGACGATCCAGTAAAACAAGGAGCTTGGGATCTCGATCGACAATGTTCTTACGACCCGCGCCTGATCGACGAATGCGTCCCGGCATTGCATCTCCTGCCGCGATTTCGCGAATACCTTTGGTAATGGCTTTTCGCGAAAGCCCACAAGCCATTCGAATTTTCGATACCCCTCCATACCCCAATGAAAGAGCTTCGTTTGCCGCCATAAGTCGCCGGCTGCGTTCATCGAGTAGCGGCCATATGTTGGAAAACTTATTTCGAAGCGAATTCGTATCTTTCTTCATACGAATCGAAGTATATCTTAATCTGCATTTAATTGCTACCTTTATTTATTGACGCTGCCTAATCGAGTGAAATTATAGTTATAATCTTTATCAAAGGTCAAGATTATCGATGGATGAGGGGGCTCTATGAGCTCAATTCGGCTTGGGGGATTCCTCACTTTGTTGTCAGCAGGCAGGTGGATTCTTGTAGATTGGCAGGCGACTGCACACGTCCGATACGGTCGAAAAATGAAAATCCGTCAGAAGCCGCTCGATTTTCCCCTTCATTTTCTTCAGATTGGTATAGTGCCTGAACCTTGAGCGAAGCGGTGCTGGTATGCGCGGCTGTTCGGGATCGAGTTCCCAGGGGTGGAAATAGACCATGGCCGGCTGATTTTCCGTCTCATTGATTTTCCTGATCGCCCATTTCGTAAATTTGTAGGGCAGCAATCTTAGATATCCGCCACCGCCGACTCCGAAACGGATGCTGCCGTTTCCAATCGTTGTGGGGGGGAACTCAAAAATGCTGCCTCTCCAGTAGGGGAATCGTAGAGAACCGGGGATGCCGTACAAATCATGCCGAACCGGGAATATGGAAGAATCAATAGTAAACCCTTCCTCAACAAGAATATCCAGAGCCCAGAGCGTAGACTCCACAATCGAAAAACTGGGCGCCCGGTAGCAATAAATCGGTCTCTGTATCTGCTCCGTTATGTCCCGGCGGACCTTGCGGACGTCTTCGCGAAATTCTTCCCTGGTCTGTCGATGGATGCGCTGATGCGCATACCCATGGCAGCCGATTTCATGGCCCGCTTCGGCAATTTTTTTAACCAGTCCGGGTAGCCTTTCCGCAACCCAGCCTAAAACATAAAATGTTGCCAAGGTATGATGTTTGGCTAAGATATCGAGAGTAAGATCGACATTTCTTTCAACACGGCATTCAAACGTATGCCAATCATCGCGTTGAATCCGTGAAACAAATGCCTCGACATGGAAATAGTCTTCCACGTCCACGCTCAAAGCATTCAGTATGGATTTTTGACGCGGGGGATGCAATGCATGCCACTCTTTCTACTTTTTGTATTTGCCGTAATAATACTTGTAGTAGTACGTGGATGGATATTTTTGCTTTTGGCGATTAAAAACGATACCGCAGATTTTCTCCCGCCCGATGTGTTCAATTGTCTCCTTGATGAGCTTGGAAGGGGTGGAATTTGCCCTTACAACCAGCAGAACCGTGTCGCACAGAGGTGCCAGCAGAGTCGCATCCGAAAGGGCCAGGACCGGTGGGGAGTCAATAATGACCCAATCGAATGTATCGGTCGCCTTTTTTATCGTCTTCTCCAGGATATCAGAACCCAGCAATTCCGTAGGATTTTGTGGAAGCGGTCCGGAGGGCATGAAAAAAAAATTGGAATCCGCCGATTTGAGCATAGAATCAAAAAACCCGGTATTCCCCTGCAGTACTTCCGACATGCCAATATTGCTGGTGGAACCGTTTACACCAAGATTATGGCCGGATCTGGGCTTTCTCATATCACAGTCAAGTAAGACCACCCTTTTCCCGGGCTCCTGGGCAAAAACACCGGCGAGGCTGGAAGAGGCAAAAGTCTTTCCTTCTTCCGGCACACTGCTTGTTACTAAAACAACCTTAATTTTCTTCTCTTTTTTCAAATGAGTCAGCTTGGTACGAAGCAATCGGAATTGTTCCCCTACTATTGTGAGAGGATCCAGTGTAGTTTTAAGCTCCAGATTTGCGTTGTTAAGTTCAAATTTATCGGCTTTGACTATTTCAGTTTCTATTGAAGACGTTGGATGTGCCGGATCACGCTGGGGAATTTCACCAGAGTCTTGCACCTGGAAGTCGTCTGGCCCTACAATCTCATCTGTGCAGCTTGGGTCAGGTTCAAAAACTACGGGTCCGGACTCGGCAGTCTCAGAACCTTTCTCTTTATCTACTCCTGTCTGTTTGAGAAATTTAAATATTTCACTCATTTATTCAATCACAGCAGCAATCGCCGGCCTTTTCTGTTAATTCTTCATTTAAAAGTAACCCACTCTAGTCTTTATCGGTAGTTCTCGCCGTTTCCTTTCCTGATATTTTACGCGCTTTTAGCCGTAGGCATTTTCCTGGATTTGCCTGCTTTCTTTTTGGATATTTCATAGATGGAAACTAACACCGGCAGCTTAAGAACTTTCACCGCTTCTTCCTCTGTACTCAGCGTGGAATCCAACAACTCTCGGCCAAAGGCAGCTCCGATACTCATTGCAACAGCTAATCCAAAACCCATGAAGGCTATTTGCGTACGATCGGGAAAAACAGGGTTTTCGGGCAAATTTGCCGGATCGATAACTTCATACGTATCACTGTTTTTTGTATTCTCTAAATTCGCCGTCATTTGCGCCTGTAATTTGTCATCCTTGAGACTTCTGTATTGCCGCTCTAATAAATCCCGGTCTCGCAGTAAAGCCGATAATTCCTGTTCAACCTGTGGCGCCAACTTTAACTTCTCTTCATATAATCTTATTTCGCTTTGGATAGCTTCTTTTTTCTTTTCAATACCAGCGATGGTATTCTGAATCAGCTCCTGCTCGAAATTGATACCGGCACTTTCAATGTTTGCGGTTCCATCCATTTCAGGTACAGGATTTTCATTCTCCGCTTCGACGGATGTCCCATCCATACCTAAAAACTGAGTATCATCTGGCATTGCATCCCCGATGGACTTTTTGGCGAGTCTCTTTTTTATGTCTCCAACTTCTTTGGCAATTTGAATTACATCCGGATGATTGGGTGTATATCTGGAAGAAAGTTCATCAAGTTGCGCCTCTTTTTCGGCAAGATCCGGATCCGTTTCTTTATCCCCACCTTCTTCGTAATTCCCAAGAAGCGATTCTGTTGGCATCAGACTCTGCGTCATAAAATTTATTTGCTCCTGTTGTATCGCGCTTGCCTCCATAAGTTTTTTCTGGTTTAACGCATCCTGAAGTTTTTCCTCGATATCCATTAACTGTCGTTTCAATGCGCTCAACGCATTCATGTTCTCTGGACGTTGCTCAGGGAGCCATCCCAGATGATCCAGCTTGAACTGCTTGATTTTTTCTTCCTGGTCGGCCAGGTACTGTTGGGTTTGTCGAAGCTGATCATCGAGAAATTGGTCGGTCTCCAAAGCCCTGCCCTTTCTGGATGAACTGCTGGTCTGTATTAAAAGTTCTACGATGCGCTCGGTAAAAGACTGAGCCAACTGGGGATCAATAGAAACATATGAAATGGTGAAGGTGTTGTGCGATGTACTTTCTACTTGAACGTTTTTTCTGACTGAACGCACTGCGTTGTCCATAACAAAATCTTCATTAGCGCCATAGCCGCTAATCTGGAATTCCTGGATTAAACGTTCTAAAAAGCTCCTGCTCTGAATCAGTTGATTCACCGCGGCAATCTGTTCCCTTGGTGTCGACATATCCGAAGGGCGCACATAGTCCCTGGGAATCGGGGCTGTCTCGACTTGGAGCATCGCAGTAGATCTGAAAACATCCGGAGTATACAGGGAATATGCAATAAATCCGCACGATACAATAAAGAAAGCCCCAAGAGCATACCATTTCCTCCGGAGCAGGATTTTCCAGTAGTCGGATGGATTCAAATTTTTCAGGTTCTTCATATATAGTCCTTTTATTTTTGCACATCGTGGTTCCATTTATTTTGGGGTAATAAAAGAAACCATAAATAATCAATAACGATTATATCTCCGCGCCGGCCAGATATATTGAAAGCCTAAATAAGCGGTTATGCGTTCAATGTCCAGTCCTTCAATAGAAAAATCGCTTGTTTGCTGCCTCTGATAATAGGCATTCAGTATCATCTGCAATGAATCAGCCAATGCAAATTCTAATCCACCTCCCCCGGAAAGTGTATTCAATAAACCACTGTAGGATTGATCCGTGCTTCGATAATAAAAAGATTCCAGCCTGGTATACATCCAGCGGGTAATTCGATAACCAAAATTCACATTCGCATTGTCGGTCTGCATCAGCCTGGAAATGCCGATAGCCGAAGTGTATCCTCTTCTATAGGTTAAACTGAATGCGGCATTCAGGGATGTATAGCCTATGCCCGCCCTGACACTCTCCCCAATACGATTATCCCCCTGATAATCGGTAAACTCAACCCCACCGCCCAACGAAACGCGCCATCGACGGCCCAGGTAAAAATCCAAACCGCCTACTTGAATTCTATGAATTCTTGTATCCCGGTATTGCTCATCCACTGCATTCAAATATGTCGTGTAGCTGTTCGTCAAATTTAGCCAATCCGTCAGCCGAAAATCAATGTTGCCGCCCACTTCTAGTGCATTGATATTTCTTATGCTTTGTTCGTCATATTTATAAAAATTATATCTTGCAAATATGCCCAGGTTTGTCCTCCGACCCGCTCTCTGATTCAGCGCTACCCTTAGATTATTTCGGGTAATACGCTGCCTGTCCAGAATGACTTCGTTGGAAAAATCCGGCCCCTGTTGAAAGGGGGAATACATCGACAAGAAAGACCAGGAGTCGTTGTAGGAGGAACTAAATACATCATCTATTCGAAACAGCGTATTTTTTGAAATGCGATAAGAGTATCCCATGCGGGCATGATAATCGGGATTATCGTTATTCCGTTTATTCGAGTGGCGCCTGTATCCTGCGCCGAAATCAACATGGAACCTGGATCGTTGTCGACCCAGGTTAATGAAAGCCTGGCCCGTCGCCGATGTTATCCCGGAAGATCGATTGATTTCGCTTCTATCGATATCCTCCGTATACCCCTGATACGCACTCAGTGAAAAACCGATTTTATTTCGCCGATTCAGAAAAACGTCGTCCCTTAAAGTCTGTGCTCCCCGTGATCTCGTTTCTTCAAATTTATCATCCTCAAATACTGCGGTCCCACTCATGATCGATACAGGAGCAGGTGTAGATTCCTGTGATGAAGAAAGATTACGCCTGCCGTCCTGGAGTTCATTCTGTTCCTCCTGGCGATCATCCGAATAGGGATTCAGGTCTTCCTGTGCCGCAAGGGTGCCTCCAGAAAAAACAAAAACAATTACTGTGCAGATCCAAATAAAAACCGGATTCCTTGTGGGATTTTTGCGACCTATTGAAGTAATTTCAGGGGACAACGACGACATCTCCATTCTCGAGAACGATATTTTGTTGTAGGTTTTTGCCTTTGGCAACATCCTTGTAGTTGAATTCAAAATGCCGGGTACCATTCCTGCTTTTTCTTACTATGACAATCTCATCCTTATCCGCATATTCCAGGCACCCCCCTGCCCTGGCGAGCAGCTCCAGCACGGTCATGGGGGAACCGAGGTAGTAGACACCCGGCTTTGCAACCTGGCCGACTATCGAAACATAGCGGCTCCCTATTTTCAGCACAACCACAGTCACGGTGGGCGAAGAAACGAATTCTTTCAGTTCTTCTTCAATTCTTTTCTTTAATTGTACCGGGGTTAACCCGCTTGCCTGTATGTCGCTTACTAACGGGATACTGATTTTCCCATCGGGCCGAACCATAACTTCCTGCACCGACAGGTCGGGCTCTTTCCAGACATCGATTCTCAGAACGTCTTCCAGTCCAATGGTGTAATCATCCGGTAGTGTTGGTTGTTCTTGATCAGAGACGGTTTCCTGGCTAAAAATCGGAATAACAGAAAAACATAGAATCAGGCATAAAGCATTAAGGAAAAATTTCATTTTTAACACCTCCAGAAAACCTATCGGCAAAATGCAGGTAAATAATGAAGATTCCCGGCAATTAATACGTGGGAGGCATCCAGCCTTCTATACAGATCCATGTATTGATTAGATCAATGCTATCCCAGCACCTCAAATCGGTCAATAAATTAAACTGAAATGTTTTTTATTTTCTGCATAATATTGCATCTCCGCCGATTAAATTAATGTGTCTTCGGGAATATTCGTTCCATTTGACTCGGAATACAAAAAGAATACAATTTTTACGGGTGTCAGAAGCTGTGTCGTTATAATAATTCAGTCCTTATCTGATTGATAGCCCCAATTTTGGGCAGTGCAACAAACAGCATTTTGTTATCTTCTTGATTATATTGGACTTAAAACTATTTGCGCCTGTAACTGAAAGGGCGGAGCTATGTATAAATTATAAGAATCAAAGCTTTATCTCGAACCTGGTTTTATTGAGAAAAGAACTTATTAGCGAATAATTATCGAAAGGAAGTTTTTAAGGCCTTATGTTCGTGCGCGTCATGGAAGCTGCGGATTCAGACTGGGACGATTTTGTCCGAGCCAGTCCCGTACCCAGCCTATATAATCTATCCGGCTGGATTCGTGCCATGGAACGAGCCTACAAACACAAGACCTACTATCTTGTTTGTTATGAAGAATCCGACGCGCAGGTTGATCCGACAATGCACTCCGGAGATTTAAACAGCACAAATTACAGTGGTTCGCACAATATCCCCAACACTGCCGATAGGCTTCAGATACAGTTAAGTAAACAATATCAGATATCAGGAATTTTGCCTTTGGTTCACATGAAATGCCTATCATTTGTGAATCGATTCGTATCTTTGCCATTCAGCGATTACGGAGGAATTCTTTCGGGCAGCGCTTCGTGTGCGAAAGAATTGATGCATGAAGCTTTGAATATTTCAAAATCTTTAAAAATCAAAGAGATAGAGCTACGACACATCGAGAAGCTCAATTTTCTCAATGAAACAGTTTCCGGGAATATTCCTGAACACTGTGAATTTTCTACCCGAACCCATAAGGTTCGTATGATCCTGAATCTCCCCAAGTCTTCCTCCGATCTGTACAATTCATTTAAGTCTAAACTCAAAAATGATATCCGTAAGCCTCAGAAGGAAGGTGTATACGTAAAAGTAGGGGGTACGGAGCTAGCCCAGCAGTTTTATGCCATTTTTTCCAGAAATATGCGGGATTTAGGTTCTCCGGTTCATTCTAAAAAGTTGATATTGGCAGTTTTAGAGGAATTTGGAGAAGCAGCCAGAATCCTGATGGTATATAAACAAAACACGCCGCTGGCATGCGGTCTGATTGTTGGGGCAGGAAAAATGATGACGAATCCCTGGGCATCATCTTTACGACGCTACCGTAGTCTAAGCCCTAACATGATGCTTTATTGGAAGATGCTGGAATACGCGTGCGACCAAGGTTTTTCCATCTTTGATTTCGGACGTTCAACACCGGGTGAAGGAACTTACCGGTTTAAGAGACAATGGGGAGCCAGAGCATATCCTCTTGCCTGGCAATATCTCACAATCGGCAAGGAATCAGCTCCTTCACAAGAGACGGCAAATCCAAAATTTAGTATTGCAGCCAGCTTATGGAAACGGCTCCCTGTCCCCATGGCAAATTTCTGCGGACCCTTTATCAGAAAACACATCAGTCTGTAATCCGGTAATTTATTTTATTCTTCAGAAAATCGTTATTGAATAATTCAAACCGTTAAGCTGCGATCGGCTTAAGAGGAACGTATGTGTGGAATCGTAGGTAAATATAATTATGGATCCGGAGAACCGGTTTCAGGCCAACTGATCCGTGCAATGTGCGACACACTTGTTCACAGAGGCCCGGATGACGGGGGATCGCATATTGATGGCCCCGTAGGGCTGGGACACAGGCGTTTAAGTATTCTGGATCTTTCAGAACAGGGCCACCAGCCGATGCATTCGCGTGACGAAAGGATATGGATCACGTTCAATGGCGAAATTTACAATTATCAGGAGCTTCAATCCGAACTTTCTTCAAAAGGCTTTTCATTCAGGAGCAATTGCGACACGGAGGTTATCCTATATCTTTACGAAGAATACGGAGAAGAGTGCGTCAACCGGTTGAGAGGTATGTTCGCCTTCGCCATCTGGGACGGCAAAAGAAAACAACTCCTGATGGTTCGGGACCGTATAGGTAAAAAACCTCTTTACTATTATAACGACGGAAAATCCCTGGTTTTTGCATCGGAAATAAAGGCGATTCTCGCCGATAAGTCCGTAAAAAAAGATATTAACGCACAAGCAGTTTACGACTACTTCAAGTACCAGTATGTACCGGACCCGAAGTCAATTTATAAGAACATTCACAAGCTGGAACCCGGGCATTTACTGACCTGTAATCAGCGAGGTCTTGCGGACAGAGAATACTGGAATGTTGATTTTTCAATTTCCAAAGCCGGGACGGAAACCGAAATCGCGGATGAACTCCTCCATATTCTAAAGGAAAGCGTTCGACTAAGAATGATCAGTGATGTCCCCCTGGGTGCATTTCTGAGCGGAGGGATCGATTCAAGCTGCGTTGTGGCACTTATGGCCGGTCATCAGGAACAACCGGTTTCAACCTGCACTATAGGCTTTAACTCGGAAGAATTCGACGAGATTGCTTTTGCCCGGAAAATGGCCGAGATATATCATACGGATCACAGTGAGTATACCGTCCAACAGAAAGCCAAAGATATACTGCCCCATTTAATAAAACATTTTGACGAACCGTTTGCCGATTCCTCCGCGATCCCGACTTTTTACGTATCCAAACTGGCCAGGCGGAAAGTAACCGTTGCATTGTCCGGGGATGGCGGTGATGAAAATTTTTTCGGCTACGAAAAATATAGGTTGGAAAAAACGGAGGACAGAATACGTAGCCTTTTCCCTTCACCTCTTAGGAAAGCGATCTTTCCCTTGTTGAGCCGAGTCCTGGCAGGCGCAAATCACCGTGTGTTCCAGAAAGGCTCCACGCTCCTTAAAACATTGGGGCGCGAACCAGACTATGGCTTTTTCCTGACAAATACCGAAATAGATGACGACTTATGGTCAGAAATGCTGACTCCTGACTTCCGGAGAGAATTAGGCGGCTACGATCCATTCTGGATTACACGAGACCACTACCATAAAGCGCAGACGGACGATCATCTCTCCAGGATCCTATACACGGATCTTAAAATGTATCTCCCGGGAGATATCCTCGTCAAGGTGGACCGAATGAGTATGGCAAATTCCCTGGAAGTACGCAGCCCGTTTCTAGATCATCACATTATTGAATTGGCGGCTCGAGTTCCGATCAGCTTGAAATTTCGCAGAGGAGAGAAAAAGTACATCCTGAAACGGATTTTCAGTCAAATGCTTCCCGAAGATATACTGTATCGAAAGAAAATGGGATTCTGTGTCCCTCTTGCAGATTGGCTAAGAGGGGAATTGCGGGATTTTACCGCGGACCGAATCCTGTCCCCGGGAAACGGACTGGAGTATTTCTTTAACAAAAAATCCATCAGCCGTATTTGGGAAATGCATCAGGATCGAAAACGTAATTTTGATATAATCTTATGGAGCCTGCTCGTGTTCGAAATATGGTTTCAGGAATGTTACTTTGGAAGGCGCTAAAGAATCCAATTCTATTGTAATGCTTAGGTTGGGAAATTCGGTTTTTTCTCCCGCAGCATGCCCGTTTCTTAACTACGATTCCCAGTTTAATAATCCGGAGAGAGAAAAATCCGCGAGCTGATTTATCTAACAGGACAGGCTCAGATTCTTTCGCTAGGAAACGCGCGAGTCGCCCAGGAACATGCCAACTGGATTCTCAACCCGGGTAAGGCAGCTGCATAGGGAATCAACACTCTCATTCATACAGAAAAAGGTATATATCTAAATTTAATAGTCATCTAGCGCGGGGATTAGTCTATGTGCAAAAAGATATCCTTTGATACAAATAAAAAACTTAACATAAGTAAATCCCGCCTTGAGGGTTCGGTGGCGATAGGCGGGGCGAAAAACAGCGCCCTTAAGCTTTTGACAGCCTCGATATTAACAGATGAGGACGTCACTATTTTGAATTACCCTTCCCGTTTGTTCGAAACCCGCGTTCACGTTGAAATGCTGAATTTGCTCGGCAAACCATGCCGGGTTACGGATGACATAATTCAAATCGGCACTGCAGGGAAGCTGAAAGATACCCTCGATTGGGACGGGCCTTCGATAAGAAACACGCTCCTGATATTCGGGACATTGCTGGCCCGGAAAGGACGGGCTTCCGTTCCCCTGCCGGGAGGTTGCGCCATCGGAGAAAGAAAGTACGATCTGCACCAGTTAATTCTTGAAAAAATGGGAGCTAGGGTTTGGACCGAAGGGGATCGGTTATACGGAGAAGCCCCTCAGGGTCTTCACGGTGCCGAAATCCATCTGCCGCTACGGTCAACCGGCGCTACTGAAAACGCTATATTGGCAGGCTCCCTGGCAAAGGGAACCACTGTTCTATGGGGACCGCATGTACGACCGGAAATTCTAGATTTGATCGAATTTATGCGGTCGATGGGGGCCAGGATCGACATCCGCGGTCAGGAGAGCATTCACATTGACGGCGTCCCTGAACTGCGGGGAACGAAGCATGTGGTATTACCGGACAATATGGAAGCCATCACCTATTTTATCGGAGCCGTCATCACCGGGGGAGACATTGAGATAAAGAACTTTCCCTATAGCCACCTGGAAGTGCCCCTCATTCATTTAAGGGAGAGTGGCGCCAAGTTTTACCAAGGGAAAGACACTGTGATTGTCAGGGGCGGACAATGTTACCCGGTAGACATCAGCACCGGACCGTATCCGGGTATCAACTCGGATATGCAGCCTCTTTTTGCCGTCTATGCCGCATGCGCCAAGGGTGAATCCCGGATCATCGACCTGAGATTTCCGAAAAGGTTTGCGTATGCAGATGAGTTAATAAAACTGAATGCCGATGTTTCCTCTGAAGACAATATTCTGATTGTTAAAGGCGGTCGCATTCTTTCAGGGAATTCCGTCACCGCGTTAGATCTCCGTTGCGGCGCCGCCCTGGTCTTGGCCGGACTGGTGAGTGAAGGAACCACAACTATCCTGAATGCAAACCAGATTGAGCGGGGCTACCAGGATATAGACAAAAAACTGAAGGATCTAGGCGTCAAAGCAAGTTTTTGTTGATGCCATTTTTTCAGATTTTAAGGAATCATATGAACATTTTCTCCGGCCTTGCCGGCAATGCAATAAATCCTGGATCCGCAGAATTCATAACCAGGATGTGTTATAGCCAACCTATAAAAGAGAACGAGCATCCGTTCTCTTGGAAATCAGATCAGGTGATCTTAGGTTATGTTCCTTTCCAACAGGAAATTGCTAAATCGTTGCCTTCTCAACCAGCAGTCGACGTAACAGGATCCGTTTCAATCGTATATGACGGGTGCATTTACAATTCATCCTGTTTAAAAACAGATTTGTCTAAATGTGGAACCGTGATTAAAACTGGGGAAGACCCTGAATTAATTTTGTATTTATACCGGGAATCCGGAATGGAGTGTCTGAAGCGTATTCAGGGCGACTTTGCTTTTGCTCTATGGGATGGCAACCTCAGAAAACTAATTTTAGCCAGGGACCGTTTCGGGATAAAACCTCTCTTTTATTATCAATCCGAAAGAGGCCGATTTCTGTTTTCCTCTGAAATCGATGCCATTTTGAGATCAAACCTGACCGATAAGGAACTGGATCTTGCGTCGCTTTACCACTATTTCTTTTTAACATTTTGCCCCCAACCGTCCACTATTATTAAGAAGGTGAAAAGCGTTCCTCCTGCCACTTACGTGGAGTACGATGTTGAACGGGATACTATCACTACGATTCCCTACTGGGATATCCCTTGCACCGATAATAAAACCCTCTTGCAGGAGGAAGAAATTCTCGAGGAGTGCGGCAGGCTGCTGACCGAATCCGTCAGGCTGCGAAGCCCCGTGAACCGCAAGGTGGGGATTTCCCTCAGCAGTGGTATGGACTCATGTACGATAGCAGGATTTTTAGACAAATTCGAACCTCAAATGAATACCTTTACCTTCGGATTCGGGGAAAAACACGGGCATCTGAATGAATTTTCACTTTCCAGACTGGTTGCCGAAAAGATCGGCGCTAACCATCAGGAAATCCGTATCACTGGAAAGGATCTTCTCAATGCTCTACCCAGCCTAGCTCGATGCCTGGACACTCCGACAGCCGGAGCCATTCTTCCATACTTCTTTTTAATGAAAGCTCAGGAATTCGGTATTCAGGTCGCATTTCGCGGTGACGGCGGCAACAGTGCCTTTCAGTATCTTTTTGACGAAAAAATGCCCGCCTTGGATAAAGGACTCTCGTTCCTCCGCATGCTGCCGAACAGAATGCAAACAAGCTTGTACAATGTATTCGACGGGATCTTTTCATTGGCCGCCAAACGCAGTCGCGGTTCCAGTACAAAATTGCAGGGATTATTCGGTCTCCTGTCCCGTTATTTTTCGCTTATGGCCGGAACCGTCAATTTTGCCAGCATGTATTCCGAACGCGAAAGAGGCGGATTTTTTAAATTGACCGACTGGATGAATAATAAGGAGTTCCGGGGAACCCGGGACATTGTACTGTCTTACTTTAACACCAATGTTCGGGATCTGCACGAACGCTACAATTATGGGGATTTTAAAGTTTACCTTGACCAGGGACTCACTCACCTTGGAAGCCTAAGCAGGAGCCTGTCCATAGATCTCAGACTGCCCTATTTCGATCATGTTCTGATAGAATTCATTCAACGGACCGTTCCAAGTTCATTACGCCAGAAAAACGGGATAGACAAGTATATTTTGAAAAAGATTGCCGAACCCGTGCTCCCACCAGAGATTATCAACAAAAACTCGCGCGGTTTTTATATGCCGTTCAAGGAATGGCTGATGACTGATCTTAGACCGGTTGTTGACGACGTCTTCTCCAGAAGTACCGTCGATTCACGTGGAATCTTTAACTACAAAAAGGTTAGAACCATATACGACCGATTTTACAGCCGTGAGGATTCCGATATATCGTGGCGTAAAATTTGGGCGTTTGTTATTCTCGAATATTGGTTTCGGGAGCACATCGATGAAAAGAATAATTGAAAGTAATCCACATCTTAAAGTGATCGGAGTCCCGTTGGATCTTGGAGCCAGCAAACTGGGAGTGGATATCGGCCCTACAGCTATTCGATACGCAGGCATCCTGGAAGCATTCAAACATTTCAGTCTGAACTACACGGATATCGGTGACCTGGAAGTAATGAAAAACTTCCTGATCGATGATTATCCGGCCGAGCGACGCCCGATCCTCCGATTGCAGGAGATCAGCCGTGTATCTGAACAGCTGGCCAATATTGTTCATGTGTCCTGCCGAGAAGGCATGATCCCCATTATTCTCGGGGGTGACCATTCTACTTCGATCGGAAGTATCGCAGGGGTAGCCAAGGCATATCCTCGTCTGGGATTGCTCTGGATTGATGCCCATCCCGATTCCAACACACCGGAAACAACCCTTACCGGCAACATTCATGGAATGACTGTCGCCATTTCACTGGGCCATGGGTATAGCGAATTGGTACAGTGCCTCGGATTTACGCCGAAGCTGCAACCCGAAAACATTTGCATGCTGGGCATCAAGGACATGGATGCCGAAGAAGCCGAGTTCCTTAAGAAGAAGGGAGTGCGAATCTATACAATCTTCGATATTCAGAATATGGGCATAGCAAATGTGATGGAGGAGGCGGTCGATCATGTCACCCGCAACACCGATGCCGTATATGTCAGCCTCGATGCCGACGTGATGGACGCCCAGATTGCTCCGGGTACGGGCATATCAAGCAATGGTGGATTGAGCTATCGGGAGATCCTCTATGTTACAGATTATATTGGTAAGAATCTACATGCGGTTGCCCTGGACGTGATTGAAGTCAATCCCCTTTTGGATTCCTGCAATAAAACAGCCCAGCTTTGTGTGGAGCTTGTTATGGAGTTGCTGGGCACAAGATTTTCCGATTATGAAAAGCATTATCTCCAAGATAATCTGACTCGAAAGGAATCGGTACCTTCGAAACCAAAGTCACAGCTTACAGATACTCACGACCAAATGACAACCACAGGGCGCCTTTAATCAACTTTACTACGTAGTTTGATTGCAACACCTTCAATGTAGGATGTTATAATGTCATTTGAAAAAATCGGCATGAGCCTATTTCTAATCCGTATTTTTGTAATACCACTATACACTATCAGTAGTATTTTGGTCAATAAGAGGCTGGGAGTTACTCCCCGGAGTGACATATAATTCCTACTCCTGATACCTTCGCTACCGGTAAACATCGTCAACTTCGGAATCGGAAACGCCGATCTTCATCTCATCGGAAAGAATAAATATCCTATCGATTAGATTGCTTCATACGCGGAATATTTGAGTAATAAACGGACATTCCAAGCACTTGAGGAAAGTCGCGCTTTTTTCGGTTTATCGGAATTGCAGCATTCACATCCAACAGGATTTTATCCTGGCTAATTTATCAGGAGTTAAAGTCTTCAATTTTGAAACCAACAAATTATGCGGAAGACTATAAATATCAATAATGGATAAGAAACCAAGCTTCAAATCGCTTATTGTGCAAATAAATACTGATCTGATTTTTTACTGCGGATCAGACAATACTCGTGCTATCGACAAAATATTTATATTTCTTTTTAACCCCGCATTTCAGCTCGTCTGCCTTTACCGCATATCAAGGTATTTTTATTTGAAGGAAATGATACGGGCAGCATCCATATGCGAATGGTTGGAGCATATCCTTTATAGCAGCCTAATCGCTTTTCAGGCGGATATAGGATCTCGATTCCGAATAGCGCATCCAACAGGGATAGTGATAGGCGTCGCGAAAATTGGAAATGGGGTTACAATTTGGCAACACGTTACCATTGGAGCAACGGGTGTACGTGGCCTTCCAAAACGATTTCCGACAATCGAGGATGGTGTACGGATATTTGCAGGAGCAGTAGTGGTAGGAGGCATCAATATCGGGATGAACGCAAAAATAGGAGCCTTGGCGTTCATCAATATGGATGTGCCGGCAGAAGCCCTTGGATTAACAGGAAGAGTTGTTTTATCAAAGAATAATTCTGTCAGTGCAGACAATTTATCATCTAAATAAAAATGAAAATATTGATTCTTATAGAAATATCCAGCCTTGGCGGGCATGTGCTTTCGGCAATTACAACCGGAAAGGAACTGAAAAAAAGGGGGCATGAAGTACACTTCGCAGGCGGCCCCGGCCCGATGGAAAATGCAATCAGAGAAACATTCAACTTTACCCATCTTCCGTTTTTCTACAACCACGGTTCGAGACAGACCTATTTCACATGGAAAAGTCTGAAAACTCTAAGAGAGCTGACCAAACTGTCAGACCGATTGGCGCCAGACCACATTCATGCCTTTGATGCCAGATCATATATTCTTGCGTCCATGCTTGGAATTCAAAATAAACTGCCCGTAACCGGAACACTGTGCGGGGGAATAACTCCTTATTACAATATTCCATTATCAGGCGAGCTGATTGTCTTTAGCCCGGAACAAAAAGATAAACTCATGAATGTCTACTCGTGGAAACAAGATAATATTGCAGTCATAAGCTCAAGACTGGATATGGAACAATTTTCAGTCAGCCGAAATGAAGCCGACGAGTTTTGCAGGAACCATGACATCGATTCCAATAGAAAAAACATCTTCATGATTACAAATTTTTTAGGCCCTAAAATTGCAGCAATCCGTCATGTGCTTGATGCTGTCCATCCTGTTCTTAAAAAATATTCAGATGCAGGCATGGTATTTATAGGCAGCAGAGGAGAGTTTTTTCATGAAGCCAAGGATATCGGTGAACGTATAAATCTTTTCCTCGGACGTGATGCCGTACATTTCACTGGTGCGGTTATGCAAGCGCACAGATTCCTGCCGTCTGCTTTCGCTGTACTTGGGGTCGGCAGAAGCGCATTCGAAGGAATGGCAAATATGAAGCCGACACTGATTGTCGGAGAACACGGCTATGCCGGAACAGTTGGCAAAGACAATATAACGGAAATCAGTTATTTTAATTTCTCAGGAAGAAATAATAAAATCAGTCATCCTCCATCCGTATTATCCCAAGAATTGGAACGTCTATTTACAGATGCCGCTTATTATGATCAATCCAAAGCTTTTGGACGGGATTATTTAAAAGCTCATATAGATATTAAGAGTGGAATCTCGAGAATTGAAAACGTTTATGAATCGAACCGCTCTTTCACAAAAAGGACATCTTTTCTTAAGAGGGTGTTCAATCTCTTAAAAGTATTATCGGTAATCATTCTCGATAATTACTACAACCAAGGCAAACAGATAATTCAAAAGTTCATCGGACTTATAAGGCATGCAAACGACCGTTCTTCACCTAGTACATAAACTGGGCTTTGGTGGCACCGAAAGGGTCATCACAAACCTTGTTAATAACCCGGGATCAAAATGCAGAAATTTAATATGCAGTTTTTACCCTTTCGACAACGAGTTCTTGAAAGAAATCAATAACAAAGACAACTCTCTATTTTGCCTGAATAAGAGAGAGGGGACCGACTTCAGAGCACCATTCAGGATTGCCTCATTATGTAAAACCGAAAACGTCGATATCATTCATTCCCTTGGGTGGTCCACATATGCGGAAGGAATCACTGCCGCATATTGTTTCGGGAAACGGTATCCATTCATACATTCATTCAGGGGCAAAACACAGGAAGATCTTAATGGAATTCCTTATCGCAGGATTCTTGCACAAAAGCTTTTTGCACGGTTTTGTGACGCTATTGTCTGCCCGTCGGAACTTACGCGGGACGATTACCGTCAAATGCTTGATCTTGATCCAGGTAAAATTACAGTAATTTACAACGGCGTCGAAATCAGCAGATTCCAATCCGTTGAACAAACATTGCGCGAATGCTACAGGAGAGAATTACGCATTACAGGCAATGATTGCGTCATAGGCTTTGTCGGTAGATTTGATTCTGTAAAAAACCTTGACGGCTTGATCCATGCATTTTCTCTCCTCCCTCCTAATCACCGGAACAACAGCAAATTGCTCCTGATCGGCGATGGTTCCGAGTATGAGGCGATTAAAAAAGTAGTCCAGGCATCTGGATTGGAAACAAATGTAATTCTTCCAGGCATGAAAAGAGATGTGCCAAAATTCCTTTCGGTTATGGACATATATGTGCAGCCATCAAAGTTCGAAGGAGTACCTAATTCCGTGCTCGAGGCAATGGCGAGCGGGCTGCCTGTTATTGCCACCGATGTTGGCGGTTTGCGTGAAATCATTCATGACGGAGAAAGTGGCATTCTTCTTGAACCCGGACAGGATGAAGCATTATCCCTTGCCATCTCAAAACTAATTACACATCCGGAAAAACGCAGGCAATTAGGAAACAATGCCCAAAATCGCGTAACTGAATTATTTTCAATAGATAAGATGGTTTCCGACTACGAGATTATGTACAAAAGGATTCTGCAGTGTCATTAATCTGTTCAATAGCTATTATCGATAATACTAAAAAGGACTCCAAAGTTACTTCGATTAAACCTGAATTATGCACAGAGCGAGGACGCTGGGTGACCAGAAAAGAATAAAACCATTTGGGGGCCCCGAAAAACTGGGGTAAAAGAGA
>JAFGDF010000341.1 GCA_016932235.1 Deltaproteobacteria bacterium
GGGTTGATACCTTCACTGGAGTGCTGAACAAGCAGGGGACATTTTACTCTCGAGGTATATTTTTAAATAGTATGTTTGTACTTGTTTTTTTGAACATTTTATGAGGATTATAAGTTCACCTATTATTTGAACTATATAATCATTATCCCATAAATTCTGTTTATTAAGTTTATTGCAGATATTGTAACATTCAAATTGGGTAAAGATTCGCCAGAGCTTGTTGTCCAAATACAAATTCCGGATTATGTTCCAGCAATTTATTCTTATCCATTATACAGTAGTATTTATTATTATACATGCCGAAAAAATAAGGAAAAATATACTATTGATTTCTGTAATTGCAGAAATTACTGTTTACTACAATATTTTCCTTTACATCTACATCATAAAACTGAAAACCGGGACCCAGGTTATAAAACCATATTTTGTGTATCAAACCTGTATAACCAAATCTAAGCGGAAAACTTGATATTTCCTCTCCGGTAAACTTATCCAGTACATAAAAAATATTATCCAATTAAAAGAACACTTAACCATTAATAATCCTGAAATTTTCATATTGCGAGTATTTATCTTTTTCCTGCCGCTATAAGGTCATACCTGTTTTTATATCTATGGCAATTATTCAAGAAGCCTTCTTCTTTCAGAAGCCTTCTTCTTTCAGAAGCCTTCTTCTTTCAGAAGCCTTCTTCTTTCAGAAGGCCTGGTATATCATCGTAGCCTTTCCGGCCGCGATATTTACCCGCTTTGCCGGACAAACAAAAACGAGCGGACGGATTAGCCGGCCGCTCCTTCACTTGAAAAAAAATAAAGAAAGTCTTAGCAGAAGTGGTCTATCAGTCCCACATAGTACTGTGCAACCAACAGAGCATCAATTACATCGACGCTGCCGTCGCAGTTTGTGTCAGCTTCACCGATGTTGAAGTTTGCAGGGTCCAACCCGACATAATACTGTGCAATCTGCAGGGCGTCAATAATATCAATAGATCCATCTCCATTAGTATCACCTAAATTACCCGTCCCTGGAGTAGGCGTTCCCGCAACCGGAGTCGGGGTAGCCGTTCCCGTCACCGGGGTAGGAGTAGCCGTTCCTGTCACCGGAGTAGGAGTAGCTGTACCCGTCACCGGGGTCGCAGTGGCTCCGCTGCCGCAATTACTCCAGAGTCTGTTGAGTAATTGGAGTTTCTGTGAATCCTGGCCATTCCACGTACCCCAGCCACCCGTATTGTTGTAGGGGTCGTAGGCATGGATGAATAAACCGCCAGTATCGCCGGATTCCGGGTTGATCGACCAGTAGCAGCTATCACAAATGCCTCTCGAGATCATATAGTCTACAAGAGCGGTCTGCCACTGCCAATCGATCGTGTGATCGGGGAGCCAGTTCCAGCGGTCCTGCATGCGCGGCTCGGCTTTGTCGGGCCAATTGGGGTTACCGCCCCACTCATTGATGGAGATGGCATACCCCAGGTCCTTAAGGTACCCGAAGTGCTCTTCCCATCCCTGCGAGATGTACGCCGGATCGATCACGATGTTGCACTGCATATCCCCGGCCTCATCACCTTCCTTGCCCTCGCACTCAGGCTGGGACGGGTCCATGAACTGCATCTGCACATACACCGAAGGACCGTAGGTGTGCGGACAGTACACCAGCCGTTCCTTTGGCATGGACGGCGGATTGTCGCCCGCTTCAAACAGGTTCTCGCCCCAGTTGGGATTCAAAGCCGGATCACCATTTGGCGTCTCCGCATTTGTGGTATGTTTGTTGTTAAAAGCACCGATTCCGCCGGCAAAAACCAGAATGTTGGAATTCACCCCGTTGATTGCATTGTAGGCTTGATCGATTAACGATCTCCACTCGGACCAGGAGTAGTCATATGGTTCGTTGAAGAGTTCGATGCCCAGGACATTGTCACAACCGATTGACTGCCCCAGGCCGGCAAGCTCCCGCAGATCCTGGGTCCACACCGATGTGTTATAGGCCTCGCCTTCATCTCCGGAGCCGTCACAGGCGTAGTCTTCACGGGTGAAGTCATAATTGTCCCGGTCCCTGTCGACCCACGGCGGATGGTCGTTTATACGGCCAGCTCTCCAGCCGACCCAGTTGTTGCAGGAGTGGATGTCCAGGATAACGTACAGGCCGGCATCATCACAAACCTGAATAACTTCCTCGAGTGCCGACCGGGCGCCATTGATGCGTACCGACTCAGTGTTTTTCAAGTACGGTTCACGGCCCTGCTCATCGTTGTCATCGAGGGTCTGGTGAACAAGCGGTATCCTGACGGTATTAAGACCCATTTGTGCAAACTCTTGTGCATCCCCCGAGTAGGTGCGGCTGCTCGATGCCCACCACACGTTACCTATGTACATCTCCATCGGGGCCCCACTCGGGTTGTTCGGATCGTTGGAGGGCTCATGCCGTCCTTCAAGCCCGAACCAGGATCCACCGTGAATACGGAAGACCTGGCCATCACGGGTAATATCACCATTACTATTAACTCGCCACTGTTGGGCGAAAACAGGGCTTACTAAAAGCACGATAACTCCAAGTACGATAAAAACTTTTTTACTTTTCATTTTCATTTACCTTTCTCCTTCATTATTTTAATAAATACCTGAATAAAAAACGATTTTAATTTACTTCTTTTTTATCTTTACTTACTTCCACCTCCTTTCATTATGTGTATATCCAGCCTCTTAGAAGAAAAAAATACATACCTCCTCTTTCTCCTTAAAAAAACAGGATAATACCCGTATTGTAGAAAAAGTGTAACGCTTTATTATCAGGAGAAAAATCAGCAATTTTCTGATTTCTTTATAGGGTTTTCCATACTGAAATGCAAAACTTTCCTATAATTGTATTATGACATTTTCCTATTACCTGGTAGTAAAAAATGAGATTTTAGTCAGTACTTTTGTGAATGGTGTAATATAGATATTTTATAATTTCTTAATTTACTTTTACTTATGATTATTATAGGTAATTTATCTAACGAGAGGATATGTATATACTTAGAGTATAATAAATATTTCACTTAGTATATAATAGTTATTTTTTAGCATAATATAAAGTAGATATACCTATAAAAAGGCTAAAGGGGCATTTTACTCAAGTGATTTACAGGAAGTGACATTTATATCCAGAAAGCCAATTGAGCAAGGGTCGAGTGGAAGCAGAAGCAGGGACAATCTAAAAATGAAAGAGATAGGGGGTTCTGATTTTACAATAGACACAGACATGGTCATTCTTGCCATGGAAGAACAGTGGTAAAAAAAACTAAATGATTAGAAAATTTTGTATTTTTTAAAAAGGAAATATAAAAATGAAACGCAATGAACTTGTTTGTCGTTTATGCGATATCCGTCTATTATCAATTTGCAATAATGAGTGGTTTCCACCTACCGAGAATCCCGGACCATAATTGTCTGGCAGACAACTGCGATTGGATCATTTTTTCTTTAATGTCCGGCCTGTTCATGTGACCGGCCAGATTAGCCAGGGATTCGGCAATATATGTGCGGCATTCCAGGATCATGCCTGCATCTGCATTATCGAGCGGCATGCTTTCCAGGCGCAACAGCTGTTCTTCCATCAGGGTGGTAATGTGCCCGAAAAGCTCTTCACTGCCCTGGGTGTGGGTGAACAGCATCATGTAGCTCCACAGCCAGCGGGGTTCCCGGGCATAAGCTGCCTGAAAAAGTGCTGCCAGGTTGTCCGCCTCCCACCTGGCAGGCTGGCTCAGGATATAAGCAGCCCGGCTCATGGTGCGGGCAGCCTCTGTCTCGAAAGTAAGTTGTCCGTCCCGGAGTTGTCCGGCAATTTTCGCTGCAGCCGGTACACTGGTGTTTGCAAAAAGCAGGCAGCGGGTATCGGCATATACAATTACCCAATTGTTACCTGTAAGGGCCGCATAGATCAGGTTGTAGCAGGTGGCGGAATTGTAGGTAATCAGATAGTGGGCGCCAAGGCTGTTCAGTGTGTTCCCTGCCGCCTCCAGGTCGTAAGACGATTCTGTGCCGCCGGATACGAGCAGGTAACGGGTAAAGGCCTCTGTACTGTAAACCTGCTGGGCCCTGCCGCCGATAAAGGGCTGCATGTGCGGCGCGTTCCAGCGTAAATACCCTTCCCATTGCCAGGGGCTGAATACAGGTCCGCTGATGTTATTGGCATTGATGAAGCGTACCAACTCTGCATCATACGTTATATTTGTATAGTGCATTCTTTTAAAGAAAGTGCCTTTGCCCGTATTCTGCAAAGGATTGCGGGGGTCATAGGTGCGGGCATTGTCGTAGATGAGCAGTATTGCAAATATCAGAACCAGACAAAAGCCGCCGGTAGTTGCCGGCCAGCCCGGGCGGAATGTCTTTACCAGCCAGCTCAGTTGGCGGGCGAGAATGGGCGCCATTGCCAGGAGGGCAATGGCCAGGAAACGATTGGAAAGCACGGCCATGACGATGGAAACCAGGGCCAATACAATGTCGAAGATAAGGTTACCGGTAAAAAATTCAATACCACGGCCGCCGGCAGAGTATGCTGCACGAGGCCGGTTCTCTGGCTTGCCGGCAACAAGCAAATGCATCAGCCGTAAAATCAACAGGAGTATGGTGATACCCAGGACGGCCAGGAAGCCGGTGATGCCTGCCATGAAACTGCCCAGGAGTCCGGTTTTCCAGAGTGGCTGCCAGTCACGCATAACATTCCACACACCGCCCTGCGCCATCAGCAGGGACAGGGTAAGGTTGCGGAAGCCGAAGGGATTGGCCAGGGCAGCCAGCAACAAAGCCGCAACGGCAGCTGCCGGCAGTTGCCAATGCTGTTTAAGCGCTTTGCCCTTTTCTTTAAAAAGCGCCGGCAGTAACGTGCAAGCAGCATGCAGCCAGAGCATACCCAGGCCGAAGAGGAAGCCGCCGTGCAGATTAGCCCAGTAGAGCACAACCAGAACAGCCAACCAGACAATCCAGGTGCGCATGCGGCTTTGATAGAGTAGCCAGAGTTCCAGGGGCAACAGGGTGAGGGTAAACAGGTTGGGCCGGAGAATGGTATAGACATTGATTGCAGCTATGCACAGGGCTGCTGTCAGCAGGCAGGGTGGCAAGGGGATTTCCAACTGGCGCAAGGCCAGGATCAAAAAGAGGCCGGTCAATGTCAATAACAGGAATTTGATGGCCAGGAGTCCTGTTTCACCGCCAAGGGTTTGGGCTGCATAGAGAATTACATCAGCCCCCCAGTTCTGATTGATCCATACCTTGCCATTGGTGCTGAACGACCAATCATCCGGGGTATTGAGTTTGCCGGCCAGCACATCACGGCCTGCTGCCAGGGAGATGTACAGATCGCTCACGGTCCGGGGAATGGACCAGACTGCGGTTATAAGCAGGAGGAGGATGATTGTACCTGTGATGGTTAAGCAGGTATGTATTCTTTTCCCGGCATCAGGCATGTGTTTTTTTCCTATATTTTAACGATATTGTCAAGAAAAAAAGCAGGGCCAATGCATTTGATCTTGAATCTCCCATTTACCCCGGCTTTGAAATTTTATACACCTGCCCCGGGACCGGCGTCGATAAAGACGGTTCAATCACCATTATGGATGCTCTCAAGAATTACTCAATATAGTGTTGGGCTTATAGAAAAATTTTAAACGAATCAGCTTAATTATGCAATTTACACTACTAATTATAAATATCAACCAACAAAAATATCTGAAATATTTTATTACTTCGATACAATAATAAAGAAATTTATATAGATATAGGGATGCCAGATCCTTCCTGAATCTGATGTAATTACAGGTTATAAAGCATTTCCTGCTTTTTTTGTTTTGGGTTGTGGGCATAGCCAACGCTGTATTGATTATTTTTTTCCAGACTGATACCATGAAAATAATCAAATAGATGAATACGCAATGATCTATGCTGTAAGGAGGAAAACAATGAAATCGGATATCGGCCTTATTGGCCTGGGGGTTATGGGTGAAAACCTGGCATTAAACATAGAAAGCAGGGGATATTCTGTTTCTGTCTACAACAGAACCCCTTCTGTTACCGATGAATTTAAGCAAACAAAAGCCCCGGGGAAAAAATTTATTTTTTCCTATTCCCTTAAACAGTTAGTAAAGTCAATACAAAAACCCAGGAAAATTATCATGATGGTAAGTGCGGGACTGCCTGTAGACCTTGTTATCGGTTCACTGATTCCGCTTCTGAATAAAGGTGACGTGCTTATCGACGGCGGTAATTCGCTTTATACAGATACAGAAAGAAGGGAAGCTGCTTTAAAGAAAAGGAAACTCAACTATATAGGAATTGGCGTTTCCGGCGGTGAAAAAGGGGCACGATTCGGGCCGGCCCTTATGCCCGGTGGAACAAGAGAAGGATATGACTATGTTGCCGGTATTTTTGAAAAGATTGCAGCAGAATCCGACAGCGGGAAATGTGTCACCTATGTTGGTCCGGGAGGAGCAGGGCACTATGTGAAGATGGTGCACAATGGTATTGAATATGGGGATATGCAGCTTATTGCCGAAACCTATGATATTATGAAAAACTCACTGAAACTCACAAACAAAGAGATGGCAGATATCTTTGAAGCATGGAATAAGGATATCCTTTCTTCATATCTTATCGAGATCACTTACAAAATATTGAGAAAAAGAGATAAAGAAACAGATAACGATCTTATTGACATGATTCTGGATAAAGCGGGCCAGAAAGGCACAGGCGCCTGGACAGTGGCCGCTTCCCTGGAATACGGAATTCCTGTACCGACGATTTCCTCGGCAGTGATTGCACGCGGCATGTCCTACCGGAATGATTTACGATATAACACCTTACGCATCCTTGGTGACCCTGCCATTGATATAATAAAGGAAGATAAAAGTAAAATCATCACCATGCTTCATAATGCCCTTTATGCTGCAAAAATTATATCCTATTCCCAGGGTTTTGATCTTATCTCCTCGGTATCGGATTTAAAAAAATGGAATATAAACAAATGTGAGGTCGCACGCATCTGGAAAGGAGGATGCATTATCCGGGCCCGCTTTTTAAACGAAATCATGAATGTCTATACAGAGGAACCGGGTATTCCCCACCTCCTTTTAAGCAAAAAGTTTTCAAAAGACATCATCAATTATGAAGAAAATCTGAAAAATGTGGTACTCATGGGAATGAAAAGCAATGTTCCTCTCTTTGCCTATTCGAGCGCATTCAATTATCTTACATCCTTAAGGAAAAAAAGACTCCCTCACAATCTTACCCAGGCACAGAGGGATTTCTTTGGTGCACATACCTATAAGAGAACAGACAGGGAGGGGGATTTCCATACCGAATGGGAAGATGAATAACAGGAAAAAAAAGAAAAAATCAAAAACCTTGCAGATTACACCAATATATGGTACGATAACGTAAAGTGAAAAGAAACAGGTAAAAAAGGAGTTTGTAAAATGAAAAAAAATCTTCTCATGACATTGTTCTTTCTTGTCATTCTTTCAACCCTTTCAGGCCAGGTGTACAAGGACCCCAATGCCCCCGTATCACAGAGGGTTGATGATTTGTTAAGCAGGATGTCCCTGGCAGAAAAGATCGGCCAGATGACCCAGGCAAACCTGACAGGTTTAACCGCAAATGATGTCCGGTCATACTATCTCGGTTCCGTATTAAGCGGCGGGGGTTCTGTACCGGCAAATAACAGACCGCAGGGGTGGGCAGATATGTATGATAATCTTCAGAATGCGGCACTTTCCACACCCCTGGGTATCCCGATTATATACGGGGTGGATGCGGTGCATGGGCATAATAATGTGCTGGATGCCGTGATATTTCCCCATAACATCGGTCTTGGGGCTGCAAATGACCCGGACCTTATGGAAAGAATCGGTGAAATCGTGGCCAGGGAGGTGGCGGGAACAGGGGTGGATTGGACATTTGGCCCCTGTGTAACAGTACCCAGGGACGAACGGTGGGGCAGAACCTATGAAGGGTTTGCAGAAGATCCTTCCATTCATGACAACCTTGTCCGGCCGTATATCCGTGGTCTCCAGGGTTCGGACATGCAGGGTGAACATATTATCGCCTGTGCAAAGCACTTTATAGGAGACGGCGGGACCGATGGCGGGGTGAATGCAGGAAACATGGCACTTTCCGAGTCCCAGGTTCGTGCAATTCATCTTCCGCCCTATATCAGGGCAATAGAGGAACATGTCGGGACATTCATGATCTCATTCAACAGCTGGAATGGTACCCTCTGTCACGGTAACCAGTATCTTATCACCGACCTCCTTAAAGGGGAACTCGGGTTTGAGGGCTTTGTCGTTTCAGACTGGAATGCCATAAGAGACCTTTCCGGCACCTACCGGGAACAGATAAGGACATCTGTTAATGCAGGCATCGACATGTTCATGACCCCTGAGCTGGAAGACTGGCAGGATTTTATTTCAAACCTGACAAGCCTTGTAAACTCCGGGGAGGTATCCCAATCAAGAATCGATGATGCGGTAAGAAGAATCTTGAGAATCAAGTTTATGGCAGGGTTGTTTGAACATCCATTAACAGACAGAAGTATTATGTCCTCTTTCGGGAGTTCAGCCCACAGGCAGGTTGCCCGTGAAGCAGTAAGAAAATCCCTTGTTCTTTTAAAGAACGAAGGAGTGCTGCCCATTTCTAAAAATGCAAGAATCATGGTCGCAGGCGGGAGTGCAGACAGCATGAGAAACCAGTGCGGCGGATGGACCATTGGCTGGCAGGGATTACCACCCGGACAGGGTATCCAGGGTTCCACTATTCTCCAGGGCATCCGGAATACAGTATCCAATGTCACCTATAACTCAAACGGGTCCGGTGCAGGGAGCTACGATGTCTCAATCGTTGTTGTCGGGGAAAGTCCCTATGCAGAAGGAATGGGAGATGACCAGGATCTTTCCCTCTCATCCACGGATATCCAGGCAATCAATAATGTTGAATCATCCGGCACCCCCTATGTCATCATCCTGGTTTCGGGCCGGCCTATGATTGTTACCAGTCAGATAAACAATGCCGATGCCTTTATCGCGGCCTGGCTCCCGGGCACCGAAGGTGACGGTGTTGCGGATTGTCTTTTCGGGGATTATGATTTTACCGGGAAGCTTTCATTTTCCTGGCCCAGGGATATGAACCAGGTCCCGGTAAATAAGGGGGATGCAAATTACAATCCCCTTTATGCATTCGGGTACGGATTAAGTCTCGGCGCAGCAACACCAACCCCGACTGCAACACCAACCCCGACACCGACAGGTGTGGGAACCACATTGGGAGATGTTAACTCAGACGGCTCAATTGATATTGTCGACGCACTCCTTATTGCCCAGTATTACGTGGGCCTGGATCCTGCAAACTTTAACCCGGATGCAGCGGATGTCGATTGCAGCGGCAGTATCGATATTGTCGATGCATTGCTGGTCGCCCAGTTTTATGTGGGTCTGATTTCATCGTTCCCGTGCTGAGGAACCAGAGAA